>DLVS01000750.1 GCA_003445095.1 Verrucomicrobiales bacterium | reverse complement strand
GAAATCCCTGTCCGTGCACGCGGCGACTTCCTGGAAGATCTGCCGGTCGTCTGCAAGCGACTGGAGACGCGGTGAAGCGGTGTAACCTCGCTCACATTCACGCCTTCTCCGGTGGGCGCAAGAACACCTCCATGCCCAGACCAAAGTGCTCCCCGAGTCGGCGCGCATGGGCCGCCGTTAACCGGCGCTCACCCCGCAGAATCATCGGCCCCAAGCTGCGGCTGACGCCCAAAAGCGCGCCAGATCGGCCCCGCTTTGACCCCGATCCTCCAGCAGATGCCGGAGCACACCCAGTCCGTCGGCGGCGGGAAGGGCCGGTTGGCGAGCCCGGTCATATTCGTCCGCAAAGTGCGACACCGCCTCGAGATAATCCTCCTGCTCGTCGTTCAGGGGAAAGCCGGCTAGCGCCGCGATCATTTCGCCCGCGACCCGAGCTTCGGTGGCCGAATGGATGGGCCGGGGCAGGTACATCTGACACAGGCCCACATAGGTGCCGGGGATTTCGTCATAATGGCCGAAACGGGGTGCCGTCGGGCGCTGATTTCTGGTCTTCATAGTTCGTCCTTCCAACGGTTCTTGGAGTGTTCGGAATGCGGCAGAAAACGTAGCGCGTAACAGCGTTGCCCACGGTAATGCAGGGCGGCGATCAGCCGGTAGTGGTGACCCCGCAGGTTGAATACCGTGACCAACCGCGTGCTGTTGAGGCTTAGTGCTTCGCCTCACCGGCCCAACAACAACTGGGTGAGCAGCGTTGCGGGACGGACGATGAGCATTCCCAGCACGCCGGTGAAGGACAGGGCAATCAGAATGAAAAGGCCGTAGCGCTCGATTTGGTCCGCGATGGCTTGACCTCGGGCGGGCAACAGCGCGGTCAGCAAGCGCGAGCCGTCCAAGGGCGGCATAGGAATCAGGTTAAACAAGGCCAGAATGATGTTAAGGCTCACCGCCGTAGACAAAGCGAACGCCAGCACATCCGCGAGTCCACCGGCGGTTCCTAACGCGGGTAGGAGAGTCCGGAAGATCAGCGCGAATAGGACGGCGAGGATTAAATTTGAGACCGGACCCGCCAGGGCCACGAGCGCGAAGCTGGTTCGCGGATTGCCCCGAAGCCGATGGAGCGTGACCGGAACTGGTTTGGCCCAACCGAAACCCGTAAGGACGAACAGCACCGTTCCGATGGGATCCAGGTGCCGGATTGGATTCAGCGTGACACGCCCGAGGCGTTCGGCCGTGTCGTCACCCAGCCACCGTGCGGCCAACGCATGCGCCATCTCGTGCACGGGAAAGGCGATCAACAGCAGCAGCACCAGGACGATCAACTCCGCCAAAATAAGATAAATGCCTCCGGAATCGAGGGTCTGAAAACCACGATAAATTCCGCCGAGAGGGCCGCTCATAGCTGACAATATAGTTCAAAGTCGGAACCAGATGGAAGCGTAATGCGGCTCGTGAGCGCGACAATCGATGGCAGTCTCCCAAAAACCTCAACGGGGAATCAGATGCACACTCTGGGCTTTGACCAAGGCCACGACGCGGTCGCCCGACGCCAAGGCGAGTTCTTCGCAGGCCTGCTTGGTCAGCAGAGCCACGAGCGGGAATCCACAATCGAGTTCGACCCGCATCAGATTTCCGTCAGGCGTTGCTGAGTTGACGGTCGCGGCAAGGTGATTGCGCGGACTGCTCGGGGCGTCGCCACCCTTGAGCAAGATCACGTCCTCCGCACGGATGCACACGTGGACGTTCGCATCGGGCGAGAGCTGGGCCGACACGGCTGATAGCGCCGTGTTTCCCACAGCGATGGTTACCAGACCGTCCGCACTGCGAACAACTCGGCCTGGTTGAATGGTCTCGACCGTGAGGATGCCCGCGACGTCGAGGTTGGCCGGCCGGCTGAACACCTCCCGTGGTGGACCCGTTTGGGCGACGCGGCCGTTGACCAGGACCACCAACTCATCGGCCAAGGAAAGGGTTTCGAAGCGATCGTGAGTCACATAAAGTATGGGAAGGTGGAATTCATCGCGGATGCGACGGAGATAGGGCAGCACCTTCGATTTCAATGGCAGGTCGAGGTTAGCAAGTGGCTCATCCAACAAGAGCAAGCGAGGCGATGCCAGTAGCGCGCGAGCCAGTGCGACTCGCTGTCTCTCGCCGCCGGAAAGCTGGGTCACGCCCCGGTGAATGAGTGGGCGAATTTCGAGCAAATCGACAATGTGATCGAACGTGACCTGCCGATTACCCTCGGGTCGGTGGCCGAAGAGCAGATTCCTGCGCACGGACAGATGCGGGAACAGAGCCAAATCTTGCGGCACGTAGCCAATCCCGCGCCGGCGAGGGGGAACGAAGGTTCCGTTACCGGTATCGGTGAGGACATCATCGTCCAATTGAATGAACGCGGACTTGGCGCATCGCAGTCCGGCCACGAGGTCGAGCAACGAAGTCTTCCCCGATCCGGAGGGACCAAAGATCACCGTGATGGGGCCGCGAACTTCAACGGTCACTTCCAGCGCGAGGTCGGTGAGCGGCAGCAAAATGTTTTTCAACAGCAGGCTCACTTCGGCCTCCTTCGGTGATGCCTCAACCATTCGCTCGTCCACACAGCCAGAAACGCCAACACCGTGGAGACACCGAGCAGCCGGAAGGCGTTGGCATCTTGACCGAGCTGGACCTCCTGGAAAATGGCGAGGGATAGCGTTGAAGTTTGGCCAGGGATGTTGCCGGCGACCATGATCGTCGCACCGAACTCACCCAGCGCGCGGGCGAACGCGAGCATCATTCCACCCAAGATGCCGCGGGCAGCCAGCGGCACCGTTATGACAAAGAACACGCGCCATTCGCCGGCGCCCATCGTGCGCGCAATTTGTTCGAGACGCGGATTGACCTCTTCGAAGGCGACCCGCGCTGAGCGAACCAACAACGGGAACGACATTACACCGAGCGCGATGAGAACACCGCGCCAAGTGAACACGACTTCGAGATTCAGGGTGTTATGAAGGAAACCGCCGACCGGTCCGCGACGCCCGAAGATCTTTAGCAAAATAAGTCCGGTCGCCACGGGTGGCATGACCAAGGGCAAAGCGACGAGAGTCTCGACAAGGGATTTGCCCGGCCACTGGTAACGCGCGAGCAGCCACGCAATCCCTAAACCAAAAGGCAAAATGACAAACGTGCTCAGCGCGGAAACCCAGGCGGTGAACCAAACGACCTGCCATTCTTCGCCATTCACGCCAAGATTGGGGCGATGACCTCACCTGCAACATCGGTCAGACGGTAACTCCGGCCGTTGTGGAAATAAGTGAGTTTTTCGTGATGTAGGCCGAGCAGGTGAAGCATTGTCGCATGGAGGTCGTGGACGCTCACTCGGTCCTTCACTGCCTTGTAGCCGATCTCATCCGTTTCCCCGTAGCTCGTGCCGCCCTTGATGCCGGCGCCTGTCATCCAGGCCATGAACCCGTTCGGATTGTGGTCCCGGCCACCATTGCCTTGGGAGACCGGCATGCGACCAAACTCGCCGCCCCAAATCACCAACGTGCTCTCCAGAAGGCCGCGGCGCTTCAGGTCGGTGAGCAGACCGTGAATCGGCCGGTCGGTGGAGGCGCAATGATGCGAGTGGTTTCCCTTGAGGTCGGAATGAGCATCCCATTCTCCATCGCTGTAAACCTGGACGAAGCGGACGCCGCGTTCGATCAACCGTCGGGCCAGAAGACATTTCGTGCCGATATTCTTCGAAACATCCTCATTGAGCCCGTAAAGGGCCAGTGTCTCCTTTGACTCCGAGGAGAAATTCGTGAGGTCGGTGGCTTCCATTTGCATCCGATACGCCAGCTCGAAGCTCTGAATTCGGGCGAGCAAATCGGGTTCGCCCTCGTGCTGCTGGAGATGTTCCGTGTTGATTTGCTTGAGCAAATCGAGTTGCGCCCGCTGATCTTCTCGCGTGACGTGGTCAGGCCGAGTGAGATTTAGAATGGGTGCACCGGACGAACGAAACAACGTGCCCTGATAGCTGGTCGGGAGGAATCCCCCGCTCCAGTTGAGCGGACCGCCCTTCACGCCCTGATTGTTCCCCAGCACCACGTATCCCGGTAGATTTTGGCTATCGCTTCCCAACCCGTACGTGACCCACGAGCCGGCGCTCGGAAAGCCCGGACGTGGGATGCCCGTGTTGATCTGGTAAAGCGCGGGCACGTGATCGTTCGATTCGCTGTAGAGCGACTTGATGAAGGCGAAATCATCCACGTGTTTGGCGACATTGGGATACTTTTCACAGACCCAGGCGCCCGACTCGCCGTATTGTTGGAAGCTGAACGGCGACTTCATCAGCGGCCCCGGGTTGCCGTTGAACACATCGATGGTGATCCGTTGTCCGTCGCGCTTGGTGAGTTCGGGCTTGGGATCGAAGAGGTCCACCGAACTAGGCGCGCCTTCCATGAACAACCAGATAATCGACTTGGCTTTGGCCGCGTACTGCGGTTGGCGCAGAGCCATTGGGTTGAGGCCTGAGAGTTGAGAGTGGAGACCCTCTGCATCCGAAGCCGACAGACCTTCCCCCTTCAAGAGGTCGGCCAAAGCGAGCAGTCCGAAGCCCGCGCCGGCTTTCTTCAAGAAATCACGCCGGTCCGTGAACTTCTCGTAGCGTCCGCAGTGGCAACTCATGGCGAATTCTTCAGTCTTCAACAATTGTCAGACACGCTTGGTGGGATGTCGAGTCTGCGGCGCGTGCAGTGGTGGCGTAGCGGCAACCCCTTCTTGGCCAGTGTACCATCACCAACTTCTTCGTCCGTCGACGCCAACCCCATTCAATGAATCCTTATGACGTGAAAGAACTCGATACGATGACAGTCACTCGAGTGGGCCAAGGTACGCTGCCCAAGTGGTGGCGCGAGGCTTCTGGCTTGTCGCAGGGGGGCGTGGTCGAAGTCCGACCGATGCGCGATGGTCACAACAGCATCATCCTGACGCCCAAGCCGGCCAAGCGCCGCGGTGTCTCCGGCAAAGCACTGCTCGAGCAGTTTTCCCGTTGTCCTCATCCAACGCCCACGCCCGAACGCCACGAGTTGCCCTTCAAATGAGCGTGCTGATCGATACGGATCTGCTCTCGCTCTTGGAACGAAAGCGTGGGCCGGCCAAGCTGGCATGTCCTGCGCTCAATCTACGTAAATAAATTCGTTGAGGGCGAAGATGGCTTGGCAGAAATCGGCTAAGGCGAGCGTCTGCATTTCGGCTTTGGATGGGTGGGGATCTCGAGTCGAGCGTTCCTGAAATTGTGTTCGGATGAAGGCGGTCGCCGCGTCCAATTCGTCCGGGGACGGTTCACGACCAAGCGCGAGCAGCCAGGCGTGACGCACTTCCGATTTTGGTTCGGCGCCCGCTTCTTTCGCCACCCTTCGAGCGAAATCCAGCGCCCGCGCGCGGACGAACTGATCGTTCAGTAACGCGAGTGCTTGCGGGGCGACGGTGGTATTCTCGCGACGACCGCAACTGGCTTGGGCATCCGGTCCGTCGAATGCCTGCATGAGCGGCTGCTGCACGACTCGTTTGTGGAACATATAAACCGAACGTCGCCGCGTGTCTGGAGTGTCTTTGAGATCCGTCGGATACGGATCCTTCATGTTGCGAGCTTGAACGGCTTCGGGTGCAACCGGAGCCTTAAACGCGGGGCCGTACATTTCCGAGTTCAACGTGCCACTCACAGCCAGCAAGGCGTCGCGCAGAATTTCGGACTCAATCCGCTGCGGCCGTCGCCGCCAGAGCAAGCGATTGTCGGGATCGACTTTTGCTTTCGCCGGGTCGAACTCAGTGTCTTGCAGATAGACGGCACTGGTCATGATCAACCGGTGGAGCGATTTGAGCTTCCACCCGGCCTTCACAAATTCGGACGTCAACCACTCGAGCAATTCCGGGTGCGAGGGTGGATCGCATCGCGCGCCAAAGTCGTTGACGGTCCGGACGAGGCCCTGACCGAAATGGTGCTGCCAAACGCGGTTCACAATCACTCGCGCCACGAGTGCGCCAGCGCCGTGGTCGAGGTCGGTGATCCACTCCGCCAGGGCCCGGCGTTGTTGCGAGGAATCGGATCGACGACTTTCGGTGCGCGCGGCCGCCCAATAGTCAGCGGGTGTCTTACCCGTTGTAAGCACGGTCAGGAACCCCAATTCGACCGATTCCCCTTTCGCCCGAAAATCGCCGCGAGCTAGCAGAAACGTATCCCGCGGTTGGGCATCGAAGTCAGCGAAACCGTAAGCCGTCGGCAGCGACTGGGGTTGGCGTGATTCCACCGACTTAAAAGAGATTTCTCTAGCGTCCCACTCAGCGCGTTGTTCAGCCGAGAGGAAAGGCCGGTAATCCGTGTCTGCGACTTTGAGGTCTTGAGAAAATCTCTTCGCGAGTTCCTTAGCTTCTTTCGCCTCAGGACTCGTTTTCAAGAGAGCCTTTTCGTTGTAGCTGGCCTTTAACGCTTCAATCTTCGCGACCCGCACCGCCGTCTCATGCGGCCTCTTGACCTCATTTCGCCAGTTGTCCCAGTGCTTCTTCGTCTCATCTAAGTCTTTCTGCCACTGCGTTTTAGCATTGCGATTGTTCCGTGCCTCATCAAGGGGTGCGAGTGGAACTTCGGCGCGATCGCCGCCGTTGAACGCGCACAGCATCCGATAGTAGTCGCGCCTCGGCACGGGATCGTATTTGTGGTCGTGACACCGCGCGCATCCCAACGTCAGACCGAGCATGGCTGAGCCGGTGGTGGCGATCATGTCATCCAGTTCGTTGAAGCGAGTGCGGATTCTTTCCTCCTCCATCAAGTTGTCCGAGAGGACCGCGTGCGTACCGGCCACGATAAATCCAGTAGCCGCGAGGGCTTGCAAATTGTCCGGCTCTAACTCGTCGCCGGCGAGTTGCCAGCGCACGAACTTATCGAAGGGCAGGTGGTCATTGAGACTGCGAATGACGAAATCACGATAATGATAAGCCGTCGGCCGGTCGGCATCGCTTTCCTGACCGTCACTATCCGCATAACGAACCACATCAAGCCAATGGCGGGCCCAGCGTTCTCCGTAATGCGGGCTGGCCAACAATTCGTCGATCAATGAGGCCACTGCGGCCGGTGGATTTTCGGCCCACGCCCGCGAAAATGATTGGACCTGCTCCGGCGTGGGCGGCAAGCCGATGAGATCGAAGTAGATCCGCCGCACCAGTTTCTGCGAGTCAGCCAGCGGCGAAGGCTTTAGCTTCTTGTCCTCCAGCGACGCGGAGATAAAGCCATCCACCGCCGAGCGTTGAAGTTCGCCTCCTTTTACGTTGGGAGGCTGTCGGCTTTTCAGGTGAAGAAATGCCCAATGCTTGCGGTCGTTCTCCCCAACGATCATTTCCGACCGCGTCGGGCCAAGTTTGGGCGCGACGCCATTTAGAAGCACTTCGGTCGTGGGATCCGGCCCAGTTGCGGCGGACGGCTCAAACGAAGTCGCGGTTAGAACAAGCGCCACGATTCCGGTTCGGAAATGGGTTCTGAGCTTCATTTGGTAAGCCTGTTTGAAGGATGGGGTGGCAGGAGATTCAATCAGCCACCGCGATTGATACCAGAGCAATGTCCACGAGTCCGAGTTCCTAGGTTTACAGGTGCGCGGACCGACGCTGGCTGACCGATGGCTGGGAGAAATTCATTCGGGACGTCTCCAAGGTCGCCAGCACATTCATAAATACCTGATATAAATCGCATTACAAACTACAGAACTGACGTGACCTTGAGCACTGATCGGCCAATGAACGCCGAGAGCGATCGCTAGTTGGGCTCAGATAACCCATTCCCGCTGCAAGAATCGGTGCTGTCAGGATCACGTGCGGCTGAGCCGGGCCCACGCTTCGCCCAAACCATCATCAGGCTAACATCCGCCGGAGTTACCCCGGAAATCCGGCTTGCTTGCCCAAAGGTCGACGGTCGGACTTTTTCCAGCTTTTGCCGAGCTTCGGTACGGAGGCCGGGGACAACTTGGTAGTCGAGCCAGGCCGGAATTGCTTTGTCCTCGAAGTTACGGAATCGGGCCACCTCGGCGTCTTGTCGGACGATGTAACCCTCGTACTTAAGTTGGATCTCGACCTGCTGGACAACGTCCGGAGGCAATTCGGTGTTCGCCTCGGGAAGTTGTGCATAGCTAAGCTCCGGCCGACGAAGGAGCTGGGCCAGGGTTCCGCTACCAATGCGTGTCGCGTCCAACCGTGACAATTCCGAGGTGATCGCCCTTTGCTTCATTTCGAACCGCGCTTGGTTAGCGGGGGACAATAGCCCCACGTCGCGGCCAAATGGAGCGAGTCGCAGGTCGGCATTGTCCTGACGAAGAAGGAGTCGATACTCAGCCCGTGAGGTAAACATCCGATAGGGTTCGGTGGCTCCCTTTGTGATGAGATCGTCAATGAGTACACCGATGTAGGCTTGATGCCGGCCCAGGGTCAGCGGATCGCGTCCTTTGATTCGAAGCGCCGCATTGATCCCAGCCATAAGACCCTGAGCAGCAGCCTCTTCGTAGCCTGATGTTCCGTTGATCTGCCCCGCGAGGTATAAATTGCGACAGACTTTGGTCTCAAGCGTGGCCTGAAGCTGGGTCGGAAAGCAGAAGTCGTACTCCACGGCATAGGCGGGCCGCATGATTTCGGCCCGCTCGCATCCCACAATCGAATGCACCATTTGGACCTGCACCTCGAATGGGAGGCAGGTGGAAAATCCATTGACGTAGATTTCGTCTGTCGAAATTCCTTCGGGTTCCAGGAAAATCTGGTGGTGCTCTTTCTCCGAAAAGCGGACGAACTTGTCTTCAATGCTGGGACAATAACGCGGCCCAACCCCTTCTATCACTCCGGAGTACATCGGGGACTTTGAAAGGTTAGCGAGCACCACCTCTTTCGTGCGCGCGGTGGTTCGGGTGATGTGGCAAGGAACCTGACCTCCAACCCGGGCAAGAATCGAACCCGCGGGATACCGACTTGTTTCAGCAGTGTCGGTCGTAATCGCGCGGTCCTTGGTCCGCCCAGAATGTTCTATGTGGAACAATTCGTCCGACCAAACATCATCACGCCAATAGGAGAACCAAGGGATCGGGTCATCACCTGGTTGGATTTCGCAGCGGTCAAAGTCGATGGACTGCTTGACTAGCCGTGGAGGAGTTCCGGTCTTGAGGCGCCCGAGTTGGAGTCCAATCTCTTGGAGAGATCCGGACAGGCTCATGGCTGCAGCTTCTCCGGCTCGGCCTCCGGATTGTTGGTTCGCACCGACATGCATCAGGCCGCGCAGAAACGTCCCGGTGGTAACGACGACCGCGCCGGCCTGGAACTGCACTTCCAAGGAGGTCTGGACTCCAAAGACTTGGCCATCGCGCACCAGGAGCTTCACCGTCTGCGCTTGTTTGCAATCAAGGCGAGCTTGTCGTTCACAGACCCACTTCAACCGGAACTGGTACGCCTTTTTGTCACATTGGGCTCTGGGCGCCCATACCGATGGACCTTTCTTGGTGTTCAGCATCCGGAATTGAAGGCCGCAGAGGTCGGTGGCCTTACCCATCTCACCACCCAAAGCATCTATCTCCCGGACAAGGTGACCCTTTGCTAGCCCACCAATTGCCGGGTTGCAGGACATTTGGCCAATTGTATCGAGATTTATAGTGAGCAACAGCGTCTGGCAGCCCATCCGAGCGGATGCAAGGGCCGCTTCTACGCCGGCATGGCCGGCACCAACAACGATGACATCGTACTGCTTTGGATAGACGAACATTGGTCAGTCCCAAGATGGAGATCGATTACCCATTTTGTTCCACGTGGAACCTCTATCAAACGCGGAACCCGGTGAGATGGCTCATTTGTACCCGACGAAGGACGAGCCCGGAACAAGCCGACGCCTGCGACCGTTCCCTTTGGCACCTCCCAGGTCTCGATCGGCTCCCTGACCAAAAAGGGACGATGCCATCAAACCAAGCAGGCTGCCAAAAACGATCAGCAGCGTACCAATGGAAACTCCAAGTGTTCGAGGGACCTGTCCATTGACCACCAGTAAATAAGCCAAGATAATAAGAGCTAAGTCAATAGACCACAATAGTTTGCAGTGATTAATAAGGCCTGGCTTCACCGGCTGCTCTGACCGATTAGGCACCGCGAAGAGGAGCCTAACCCCATGCGAGTCCGACGTCGGGTAAGGATCACACGTGGTCTCCGAAACCAACTGGTCCAAACCACGTCCTAAGCCGTTGTGCCGCATTCTCGCTCCAGGCTCGTTGTTGAGGTCTTGAGAGACAAACGAATGTGTACAGATCATCCCTAGAGTGAATGAGTGTCCAACCTTCGCCTTGCGGCGCCGACGATAGGCGCGTTTCACAATTTCTCGTTCCAACAAAGCCAGTTGGCATCTTCCGAGGCCAGGTATATCATGAAGCTAACTCCAGGACAGTTTGACCTTGACGGGCCTTTCGAGCGACGTGACCGGCCAATTTTCCAGGACTGAACCATGTCCATTCCAAACAAACTCCTCTAACACTATGGGCTTAAACCTTGTCGAACTCATCGCCGGTCAGCTTGGCGGCGAAACGATCAACAAATTGGGGACGCTAATTGGACAGACTCCTGAAGCCACCAAATCGGCGGTAAGCGCGGCCGTTCCTGGCCTTCTGGCGGGCGTGGCTAGTGTGGCCTCGGAGCCTGCCGGCGCGGACCAGCTTTTCAACGTGATCGGAAAACAAGACCAAGGACTCCTTGGGAACTTCGGTGGAATGCTGGGCTCACAAGGAAGTTATATCGCAGGGCAGGGCGGCAATGTGCTCACTTCATTATTGGGCACCAATCTGCTCAGCGGATTAACAGGGGCTCTAACTAAATTCACGGGACTGCCGGAAGGCGCCATCTCGAAGTTAGTGGGAGCGCTGGCTCCGCTGGTGTTGGGTGTCCTCGGAAAGCAGGTGGAGGCTGGAGGCCTCAATGCGGCCGGCCTTTCTGGCCTCTTGGCCAGCCAAAAGAGCAATATCATCGGTGCGCTGCCCAACGGATTTGGCTCCCTTCTAGGAAACATTCCCAACCTCGGCGGCCTGCTAGGTTCGGCGGGTTCGGCCGTCAGTGGTGCCGCCGCGGCTGCCTCGGGCGCGGCGCAGGCAGGCGCTGCCCAATTCGGACGCGCCGCCGAAGCGACCGCGGCTAGTGGGTCCGGGCTCATGAAGTACCTGATCCCGCTGGCCATAATCGTTGTGGCATTTCTCTGGTACCGAAGCCGCAACGCCAACCAAACCGACACGCCTCAACCCCAACCCCTCAATAATCCCGCCCAGGTGGCGGTCGCCGATGCTTTGGGCGTACTCGACCGACTCAATCGCGTCTTTAGTGACGCGACCGCCGCCCTCGCCACTGTCAAAGACCCCGCCTCTGCCTCGGCGGTAATTCCGAAACTCCAAGCCTTAGGGGTCAACCTTGACGCGATTCAGGGTATTTGGAGCAAGATACCTGAAGCGACTCGCCCTTCCGTGCAAGCGGTGGCGGTGGCCGGAATCGATAAGTTGAAGACGTCCGTTGATACTGCGTTGGCGATCCCTGGGGTGAGCCAACAGTTAAAGCCGGTGACCGACCAACTTCTGGCGAAGCTGCAGGCGTATAAGTGAGTTCCCATCCGCGCCCGCGCCCTTGTTGATCAAAACCCGGTCTTCGGCAGCGCATTTGTCTTGAATCGTTTTCCTAACACGACCAACAGGGCCGGCACAAAGAGCACCGTGAGGCAGGTTGAGGCAATCATGCCCGACGCGACCGCCAGCCCGAGCGACTTTCGAGCGCTCGCGCCCGCGCCGCTCGCCAATAGCAGGGGCAACGCTCCAAGGATGAAAGTGAACGAGGTCATGAGGATCGGCCGGAACCGAACCCGCGCCGCGGCGAGCGTCGCTTCGGTCAGACTTCGCCCCGTTGCGAGTTCGGCCCGAGCCTTCTCCACGATGAGGATTGCGTTCTTGGCGGATAGCGCGATCAGCAGGACGAGCCCGATCTGCACGTAGATGTTGTTGGCCACGCCAAGACCGAGCAAAGCGCCGACCGAGCCAACCAGTGCCAGCGGCACCGCGAGGATCACCGCGCTGGGAGTGAGCCAACTCTCGAACTGCGCGGCGAGGACGAAGTAAACGAGTAGCAATGCTAGTCCAATAATATAGAATGGTGAGTCTCCTACAAGTGTCTCCTGATATGACATGGCGGTCCATTGATAACTCATCCCCGGCGGCAGCTTGACCTTGGCGATCTCCGACATCGCTTCCAGCGCTTGCCCCGAACTATATCCCGGATTGGCCGAACCAAAGATTGAGGCGGACGGGCGAAGATTATAGAGGGTGATCACTGAAGGTCCGAGTTGGGATTCGATTCCGGCCACTGCGCCAAGAGGAACCATATCGCCCGATTGATTCCGGGCGGTGTACTCAAGCAACCGATTCGGAGTCAAACGGTACGGCGCGTCCGCCTGCGCATACACCGTGTAGTTGTGTCCAAAACGAGCGAAATAGTTCACGAAGCTCGAACCCAAGTAGGTCTGCACTGAATTTTGAACGTCACCGATGGCGACTCCGAGTGCCTCCGCTTGAGTTCGATTGATTTTGACCGAGACCTGCGGCACGGAAGCGCGCAAGGGTGATAAAGCCAAACGGACTACCGGGTTTGCTCGCGCGGCTGCAGTAATCTCTTCGGTAACCTTCTGAAGGCGCGCAAAGTCACCGCTACCGTCATTCAGCTGTACTTGCATTTGGAAGCCACCGGATAATCCAAGGCCCTGGATCGGCGGGGGCAAAATCATCATGGTTCGCGCCTCAGAAAACTCCGCCAGACGACTGGAGAAGTAGTTATAGATCGACAACAGGTCTTCTCCAGGGCCACGTAACTTCCAGTCTTTAAACATCAAATAGATAATCCCGGCATTTGCCAGCGACGCGTTGTTATCGAGCGGTGATAGCCCCCCAATCGCAATGGTCTGCCGCACTGCCGGGTGGTCGCGGCATAGGGTCGTCAGGCGCTCCATGACGGATTGGGTTCGTTCAAGAGAGGCGCCATCCGGCAACTGGACGGAAATCATGGCATAGCCCTGGTCTTCCGTAGGGATAAATCCCGTCGGAACACGAGCGAGTCCCCAAATCGCGCAAATCATTAAACCTAGGCC
>DLVS01000284.1 GCA_003445095.1 Verrucomicrobiales bacterium | reverse complement strand
AAGGTGTATTGGAAGTACCAATTTGTTTTTTCAAGCAGAAGACGGTGCGGACTCAAGCGGAGTTTCCTGAGGGAGTGGACAAGTGGTGTAGCCCGACCAGCACTGCGATGCTGCTGGCCTACTGGGGCGAGAAACAAGGGCGCCCCGATTGGATCGTTTCGGTTCCCGACATAGCTGCCGCGGTCTTCGACCCTGGCTGGGGCGGCACCGGAAACTGGCCGTTCAACATGGCCTTTGCCGGCAGCTTGCCTGGATTAAACGCGGCCGTCGCTCGATTTGGCTCCTTTACAGATTTGGAACGGTGGGTTGCCTCGGGTCTGCCGGCAGCCGCTTCGGTGAGTTACGCGCTGCTGAAAGGGGCGAACAAGCCGACGCCCAACGACGGTCATATTGTGGTGGTGCGCGGCTTCACCGTCGAAGGCGACGTGATCGTGAACGATCCCGGCGTGCGCCGTGAGCGGGTCCGCCGGATCTTTCCGCGCGCTGATTTCGAGCACGCGTGGGCGTCGTCGAGGAGAACCGTCTATTGCGTGTGGCCGAGCGGGCACGCCCTTCCCGACGGCGATGCGTTTCCGCGGGATTAGTCTCCTCATTCCGTTGCACGGAAGCCTCTCTCGAAGATCATGGCGTGGGGAGGCCGTGGTGAACCCGAACTCCGAAGTAGGATTGGGGGAGCGCACGCCTGATACGGTTTCCAATGTTGTTCATCAGGCTGGGGTGCGACGCCTTGCCCGAAGGGAGCGCCAACTTCGGACTTCAGGGTAGACGGTCCAACGATCTGGCTTCACGTTCGCTGGTGCCCAATGCCCTCGTTGACCTGGAGGAGTGCGTCCCGGGAATCGTTGTCGAAATGCGGTATGCCGCCGCGCGTAATTTTCTGGGGCGAGCGCTGTATCGGTTGCCCCGCGCTTCCTTGCGAGCGCCGGTCGCCCGGAAACTAGCGAACGGGCCGAAGGCCGCGGCGATGGCGGGGCTGGGGCTCAAAGTTTGGGACGCCTTTCGCCCGGCGGTGGTGCAACGGCTGATGTGGGCGGCCTGTCCCGATCCACGCTTTGTGGCACCGCCGGAACGGGGCTCACGTCACACTCGCGGCGCCGCAGTGGACGTTACGCTGGTTCGGCTGAACGATGGCGCTGAGCTGCCGATGGGGACGGGCTTCGATGATTTTACACCTCGGGCGGCCTCGGACTTCGAAGCCTTGCCAGCGGAGGTATTGGCGAACCGACATCAACTCCGTGACCTGATGCTCGCAGCCGGTTTCACAGGAATCCGATCCGAGTGGTGGCACTTCGATGATGCCGAATGGGAGAAGTATCCGATGATCGAGGGTGCGTGAGGCCGAGCCAAGGACGGCAGCCTTCTTGATGCTCACACTGATTCCTGCGCTGCCATTTGCATTTTGGTTAGTCGCCGATTGAGCTGTTCTCGCTGATGACACAATTCGTCCACCAAAGTTGCCGTTTCGGCTAATAGTTTTTCTCTGGTTTCTCCGGCTAAATTGGGGGCGTTCTGCATCCGCTGCCATTGTTCCAACTGTGCCACCAACGCTTGCAAAGATGCCGTCTCGGCAGCCAGTTTTACTTGCTCTTCGAAGGCCTCCCGCTGGAGCTGTAATCCATCGTGCTGCTGCTGGAGATCTCGCCGTTGCAGCAAGAGTGCATATACGACCCCGGCAAACGCCAGTCCCGAGAATAGCGCATTCAGTCCGCCAAACATGTCGCCAAACTGCCCGCGCAGCCCGGACGCCGTATTGTTGGTAGAAACGAGAGCACTACCGTCGGCCGGCAACGGATCCGGCAAAAGTATTCGCGCGGTCAGCCACCAGTAGCCAGCGGTAAGAACCAAGACGAATACAACCATCCAGCGGAGCTTCCACCAGTCGTCGTGAAATCCAGCCGGTTTGGGCGGGGTGGTCTTCATAGAGTGTCGAGGTTGTGGCAGCGGGGACAATCTGCCAAGGCCGCGGCCGAGGTGGATAGGGTCGAGATTGCAGTAAAAGCAGCGCCCTGCTATTTCCCAAGCCATGGAAACACCCCCGACAACCCGTCCCTCAGTGGTGCCGCCTCGCTTCATCGTCGCCAGTGCGGTCGAGTTCAATCGAGCGGGCGGCCGTACGCGCTACGGCGAGACTAGCCAACGGTTTTACGGCGAATTGATCGCGCGAGCACGCGCCCAGGCTAGTAACCCAGCGGCGGTGGACGCGGCAGTGAGCGCCGTCGAGGCCGACCCGGCGTCCACTGACGCCGCCCGCCAACTGGAAGCTTCCTTCGCGACGATGCAATTGGATGCTGAATTGACGGGCCTGCTGGAAAAGCTGCTGCAACAGATGACCGACCGTCCCACTGCCGTCGATCTACTCCGTGAAATCCAGCGCTGGGGAACGGCCAATGAGGACATAAACATTCACGTGGCTGGCAATATCCAGGGCGTGATTGCTCGAGAGGTCCATGGAGGGGTGACCTTCAATTGAGTCATGAGCAGTCCGAACCGCAGGCGATTGAAAGTGAAGGTTCAAGGCGACTTCCGCGGCGTCATCGGAGACGTGCACGGTGATGTCAATTTCACTGGTCGTGCGTCCTACAAGAACTTCGATCAGCGGATGCGGGCGGCCCGCGACTATCTCGAGAATTTGGCGACCGATTGCCAGAAACTCCGCCTCCGTGGCCTTGACTCCAAAGCGGACGATCCGGCGTTGCAGACCAAGGTGGGACTTGAGGCGGTTTATGTGTCACTGAATACAACCGCATCGGTGGAAGTAAAGCAAAGCGAGCGTGAGTCTCTGACTAGTCTGAGACTCCTGCACGACCCCGGTTTCAGAGCTGATCACCGTCCAGTTAGCGCTCTTGAAGCCTTAGTTAAGACTCCCCGGCTCGTTCTGCTCGGCAGACCCGGCTCGGGAAAGACTACTTTCTTCAATCATCTTGCTTTTCGGCTCGCTCGCCACTGGCTCGAGCCCGATCAACACTGGCTGCAGTCAATGGAGACTTGGGCCAAGTCGCCCCCAAAACTCCTTCCGGTAGCGGTGGCCTTGCGGCACTTCGTCCGCTCGCTTGCCAAGGAGCGCGTCGGTGCCATCGAAGAAGGCTTCGCGAAACATTGTCCCGTCCAGCCCTCCCTCAAGGAACTTTGGGACTTTGTGCAGGTGCAGCTGATCGGCAACGGTCTCGAAGCCTGCGCGCCGGCCTTGGAAAGCGCGACGAACGAAGGCGAGGCGCTCTGGTTCTTCGACGGCCTTGACGAAGTCCCGACCGCCGCGTTGCGGGTCTACGTTCGCGACCTTATGGCGGTCTTCTTGCAACGCTACCGCCGGGCCCGCGTGCTGCTGGCCTGTCGCATCATCCCCTATCAGGATCGGCGATGGAAGCTGACCGAGGTCCCGGAATTTACTCTCGACCGACTGGATGCTGAAAAGGAGCGCCTGTTCATTGAGTCTTGGTTCAATGCCCACCACAAATATTGCGGGATGCCCGAATTGGAGGCGGACGCCAAAGCCAAAAAGTTAGTTCAGGCCTTGCAGGATCCTCGCCGCCGCGACCTCTCGGAGATGGCCGGCGAGCCCATGCTTCTGACGCTGATGGCGCTCCTGCAGACCAGCAATCGAGAACTGCCGGAAAACCGCGCCGAACTATACCAGCAAGCGGTGGAACTCCTGCTGAAGCGCTGGGATGATGTCCGAGCCTTGGACGGCACGCTGCTGGCCAGCCTGCCGCAAGCGCTGGCGGAAGTAGGAGCCGACCACAACGACCTCCAGCGCGTTCTCTGGCACCTGTCCCTGCACGTCCAACGGGAGGAGTTCAAGCGCCGCACCGTTAAGACCAAGGACTCTGACCGCCGTGACACCGCCGACATTCCGCACGCTACCCTCGTCCGTTTCCTTGCGTGGCTGCATCCGAACGACAGCAAAGATTGGGTCGAGAAGAAGCTCATTCCGCTCATTCAAGAGCGCTCTGGGCTCCTGGTGGACGAAGGGTATGACGAAGACCACCAGCCCGTGTACGCATTTCCGCATCGCTCGTTTCAGGAGTACCTCGCGGGCGCTGCGTTGCGAGATGAGCCCCTCTACAAACCTCCGAAGCCCGGCCAGCCGGAGCCGCCGGAGCCGACTCCGTTTCCGCAGCGCGCCATCGAACTTGTCGAGCCCAGTGGTTACTGGCATGAAGTCATCAGGTGGCTCGCCAGCCGCCTGACCCATGTCAGCAATTCCGCTCACGAATGCCTCGCTTTCCTCAAAGAATTGGCCCCAGAGAATTCGCAGTCGGCCACCGACTGGAACCGCCTTTGGCTGGCGGCTGATTGCCTGGTGGAAATGCGCCTCGAAAAAGTGCGCAAGGAGCGCTCCGGTCGAGAGCTGCTGCGGGATCTTCCTCCACTGCTCGTCCAGATGATCGAACAGGAAACACTCCCCGCTAGATCACGGGCGTATGCCGCCACTGCCCTGGGCCATCTCGGCGACCCTCGACCAGGGGTAATGCCGTCAGCCCCATTCAGCGCGGGGAATCCGCTGTTCGCGTGGTCGAGCGAGCTACCAGCCGTGGATCGGTTCAGGCTGGGTGAAGGCTGTGAGCGCTGCATTCCCGCCCAGTATAGGCTGACGCGGTACCCGATCACGGTAGCGCAGTACGCGTTGTTTGCGTCGCCGAAGAACTACGGCGACCGCCGTTGGTGGACCGAGGCGGGCTGGGATTGGAAGGAGCGGGAGGAGATCGCTGGTCCCGATGATGACAATCTACCTGGGTTTCAGACTCCCAACCATCCGCGAGTGGGAGTGAGCTGGTATGAGGCGCGAGCATATGGGCTCTGGCTGAATAAGAACTTCGATCCCGATCAATTAGGACTGCCCTCGGGTTGGGCTGTGCGGCTACCAACAGAAACAGAGTGGGAGTATGCTGCTAGCAATGGCGGCACTCAGAAATACCCATTCGAGGGCAACCCGGACTGGAGCCGGCATGGGAATATCCTCAATACAGGTATTGGGCAATCCACCGCGGTAGGATTATTTCCGGCGGGCCGAGCGACGTCGTGCGGAGCGGACGATCTGGCGGGAAATGTTTGGGAGTGGTGCAGGAGCCACGCGCAAGATGAGGAGCAAGGGGCCGAAAACGAGGAGGGAGAGCGTGAGCGTTGTTCACGCGGGGGTGACTGTCGAAACGATCCAGGACCAGCCCTCGCTTCGTTCCGAGACTGGAACAATCCCGAGTCTAGGCACGATAGTCTCGGGTTCCGCTTGGCGGCGTCCCCGGCCCTGAATGGGTAGGCGGCTACGATACCCCAAAAACTCTAGGCAACCGACCGACGAACTGAAGTTCGCCGCTCGTTTCCGCGTCGGTTGCCTGTGCGTATCCATTGGTTCTTTGGATTGATTGTAGCTACTTGGGCCTTCGGGGCGGAAGACTCACGCGGCCGGGCCAATCCAGAACCGTTCCCATCAGTTTCCTCGAAGAAGGGTCTGCAAGTTCAGATGGTGGACGATGCGCTGGCTTTGGGAATCCAGCACGCAGCACTCAACTTTAATCTGAGTCAGTTGGTGGACCCACGGGGAGACACCAACAACCTCAGCTGGAGTTTCGACGGTAAGACCTATCGGTTTCAGCGTGCCTACGTCGAATCGTTGGATCAGCAGATCAAGAAACTGTCGGACCACGGGGTCGTCGTTTCGTTGATCCTGCTGAATTACGTCTCGGGGGATCCCGAGGTTCGGCGCCTTCTGCAACATCCTGACTACAGCACCAATTGCCCGAACAACTTGTCGGCCTTCAACGTGTCGACGCCGGAATCCCGTGCCTGGCTCGAAGCCAGTATCGAGTTTCTCGCGAACCGCTGGTCGCGCTCGGATGCTCGCTACGGCCGAGTGTGGAACTGGATCGTAGGAAACGAGGTGAACTCGCATTGGTTCTGGGCCAACTGTGGCCGGGTCGGAATGGAGAAGTTCGCCGATGACTATCTGAAGGTGGTTCGGTTGGTTCATCGGGCGGTGCGCCGACAATCCGCGAATGGTCGGGTGTATGTCTCGCTCGAGCATCATTGGAACATTCGCTACCCGGGAGGTGATGCGGAACAGGCCTTTCCCGGAAGAGCCTTTCTCGACTACTTCGCCCGGCGCGCGCGGGAAGGTGGCGACTTCGATTGGAATGTCGCGTTTCATCCGTATCCGGAGAACCTCTTTGAACCGCGGTCTTGGAAAGATGTGTCAGCGACCGGCGATTGGCGCGCGACGCCGCGAATTACTTTTAAGAATTTGCCGCAACTCCTGGCTTATCTTGACCAATCGGAACTGAAATTCGAGGGCCGACGCCGACGAGTGATTCTCAGCGAACAAGGTTTTCACACGCCCGATGGACCGGATGGCGAGGTGGTGCAGGCGGCCGCCTATTGTTACGCGTGGAATCAGGTGGCCGCGCTCGACGGGATTGATTCGTTCATCTTGCACCGGCACGTGGATCATCGCGAGGAGGGCGGGCTGCGATTGGGATTGTGGACTCGTAAGCCGGACTCGGTCGCGACTCCGGAGAGGAAGAAGCGCATTTATGAGGTGTTTCGAATGGCGGACACGCCGCGGTGGAAGGAAGCCTTTGAGTTCGCGCTGCCGGTGATTGGCATCCGTGGGTGGAAGTAGAATTCGGATTCCAAACCAAGGGGCACGCGACCTCCAGGCTAGGGAAGCAAAGTACCTCCAGGTGGTAGGGGCGAGTTTCACCGCGTGCGACGTGGTAAACCTCGCCCCCATCTAAGTCCAAGGCGTTGGTGAAGTCGCCATCAGGAAGGCAAGGGAAGCCGGTGCGCCTGGAATGGGCCAGGTTCCACACACGCCAATCGCTTCCCATTGTTCCCTGCCGCGAGTACACGAGCCTGACGGAATTGAATGGGGCCGCGGTGGAACGGCGGCCCTACCTCGTCGTGGTAGGGAAGAGCTGCCGCTCGTCCCGGAACCGGCTGCCGCCGGTTCCCCATCTAATTCGCGGGGCGCAGGCCGTCGCTAACGGAGAATCCTTGCGGATCCTCTCCACCGCTTTCCGCGTTCCCCACCGCCCAGTCCACAAACGCCGCAGTATTGAAAGGGGCCGCGGAGCACCGCAGCGCTACCG
Source organism: Verrucomicrobiales bacterium (assembly GCA_003445095.1). Taxonomy (GTDB): domain Bacteria; phylum Verrucomicrobiota; class Verrucomicrobiia; order Limisphaerales; family UBA9464; genus UBA9464. The sequence goes on along the minus strand of DLVS01000284.1, from coordinate 1,345 downwards.
GTAGGGATTGTTCGGGTGTGCCTCCCGAATAGGCCAACGTGCACAGCTGGGATGGTCGCGAGAGAGAAGGCTTGTTAGAGTTTTTAATAAGTCATCGATCGGTCGCCGCATTCAGCGGTACAATCGGCGACATCATCCACGTTCATCTACTATGCCCAATCCCTGGACCGGCAAAGGAAATCCTTATACCCGGAAAGAAGTTCGCGACCGGCTACAAGCCACGATGAAGAAGGGCGACGCGATCATCGCCGCGGGCGCGGGCACGGGCATCAGCGCCAAGTTCATCGAAAAGGGAGGGGCTGACCTGATCATCATCTACAACTCGGGTCGATTTCGGATGATGGGGCATGGCTCGACCTGCGGCATGATGGCTTACGGCGATGCCAATGCGATCGCCATGGAGATCGGCGAATACGAGGTGCTGCCGGTGGTGGAAGAAGTGCCGGTCATTTGTGGCGTGCACGCCACCGATCCTCGTCGGCGAATGTGGCACTGGCTGGGGCAGGTGAAGGAGATGGGATTCAGCGGGGTGAATAATTTTCCCACACACACGATCGTTGATGGGCATTTCCGCGGGGTTTTGGAAGAGACGGGGATGAGCGTGCGCAAAGAATACGAGATGATCGCCCTCGCTCGGAAGATGGATCTGTTTTCCATCGTGTACGTCGGTTCCGCTGAGGAGGCCGTGGAGATGGCCAAGGCTGGAGCCGACGCCATCATCGCTCACGTGGGCACGACCGTCGGTGGGAGCATCGGCGTGACCAAGGCGGTGGTGACCTGGGAGTTTACGTTGAAGCGTACACAAGAGATCATCGAAGCCGCTCGGCGCATCCGTAAGGATATTTTCTTCCTGTGCCACGGCGGGCCCATCAATACGCCGGCGGATGCGGAGCGAGTGTTGCAGGGTACCGACGCGGTGGGATTCGTGGGTGCGAGTAGCCTTGAGCGGATGGGTGTGGAGGCTTCGCTGACGAAGCTCACCCAGGATTTCAAGAAGCTGAAAGCGCCGGCGACGAAACGGACTCGGGTCCGCTGAGGCTGCGTTTGAAGTTCTGCCTCAGTTTCCCACGCTTGCCCGGGCCGGTGTGCTGGCTAGCGTAGCGTCATGACGGGGTTGCTGGAACAAGTCATGGAATTACCCACGCTTCCGGAGTTCGTGGCGGAACTCGACACGCGGCTTGCCGCTGAGCGGGAACGGCGTCGTCAGTTTTACGAGCAGATACCGGATGGCGCAAAGTGGGAGTTCATCAACGGAGAAGTCATCATGCACTCGCCCGACATGGTGCGACACATGGCGGTGCGCGGACGGCTGGAGGCATTGTTGTTGGCTCATGTGCAACTTCAC
>DLVS01000440.1 GCA_003445095.1 Verrucomicrobiales bacterium | reverse complement strand
CTGTGGGAAACTGTGGTCCGGCTCGTCGAAGAGCGGCAAATGCCGCCGTCCGACAGCGACCAGCCTCCGGAACCGACCCGCCTGAAGCTTCACGAAACGTTGACTCATCTCTTGGACAATCCGGATCCGCGCCTGGTGGTGCGCGACCCAGGAACGAAGGTGATCCACCGGCTCAATCGCAACGAATACAACAATACGATCCGAGACTTAACCGGCGTGGATGCACAACCGGCGGATTCGTTTCCGGCCGATGGCGGTGGCGGTGGCGGATTCGACAACAACGCGAGCACACTGTTCGTGCCGCCAATCTTGATGGAGCGGTATCTTGCCGCCGCGGATCAAGTCCTCGCAGTTGCGGCACCCGAACGTTTGTTTTGTGCGCCGCCGGCTTGGTACCGATCCGACCGACAGAGTGCGCGAATGAATCTTGAGTGGTTCGGCCAGCGGGCATTTCGGAGACCCGTGGAGTCGGGGGACGTATCCCGCTGGATTCGGCTCTTCGAGCGGGAACGCCGTCGCGGCGCAACGTTCGAGGCAGCGCTGAAGGCGGCTTACAAGGCCGTATTGGTTTCACCCCGATTTCTCTTTCGGATTGAACGAGAGAACACCGGGCCAGAGCCGCGATTACTGGATTCTTACGAACTCGCATCACGCCTGAGTTACTTCCTGTGGTCGTCAATGCCCGACGAAGCCCTGCTGGCTGTGGCAGCAGATCAAAGTCTACTGCGACCGGACGTTTTGGAGGCGCAGGTCAGACGCCTTTTGCGCGACTCCAAGTCTCGCGCGTTCGCGGAACATTTCACCAGCCAATGGCTCGGAACGAAAACACTCCACACCACGGTAAATCCGGATCGGGGAAGATTTCCGCAATTCAACGATGCCCTGCGGGATGCCATGGCCACGGAGCCGATCGAGTTCGTGGCGTCCCTGATTGCGGACAACGGCAGCGCCCTCCAATTGCTCGACGCCAACTACACCTTTGCCAATGACGCGCTCGCCAGGTTGTACGGGCTGACGAATGTGACTGCTACCAACTTGGTTCGCGTGGCGTTGCCCGATCGAACCCGCGGCGGAGTGATGGGAATGGCCGCGGTGTTGACCCAAACGAGTTATCCGCTCCGGACCAGCCCAGTATTGCGCGGGAAATGGATCCTGGAAGAGATCCTCGGGACGCCGCCGCCGCCACCACCACCGCTGGTGGCTACCTTGTCCCCGGACGACAAGGTCAAAGAAGGACTGACGTTCCGGCAGCGACTCGAGAAGCACCGGAAGGACCCCAATTGCGCCGCCTGTCATTCGCGGATGGATCCGTTGGGATTTGCTTTGGAAAATTTCGATCCCATTGGCGCGTGGAGGGAACAGGTCGGAGGTGAGGCTGTGGATGCCCAGGGAAAGCTAACCAACGGCGACTCCGTGAACGGCCCGGTGCAACTCAAGGACGCACTGCTTGCTCGAAAGCAATTGTTCCTCCGGCATCTCACGGAGAAGCTCCTGGCGTACGCGCTCGGGCGTGGCTTGGAGCACTTCGATATCCCGACGGTCAAAGCTGTTGTTCAAAATGCCGCGGCCGATGACTACCGCCTGAACACGTTGATTATCGAAGTGGTGAAGAGTTATCCGTTCCAATGGCGTCGCGGCGATCAGCCACCGCCGCCGTTGGCGAGATTCTGAGCCGCCTACCAACGCTAATCTCCGCGGTTGAGGGTCGGGTCGCTTGCAGGACCGTTCACCGAAGGGTGAGCCGCCGCCAGCGGCCAACTCAGTACTTTTCTTCACGGCTTCGCGCTTTCGCGTGAGCCTCCTTCCATTTCCGACTGCATCGTTCCGTATAGGGAGCGCTTTCGTCGCGGCAACTTGAAGTGCCCGGCTGGCGGAACTCTACCGCCTTACTCCTTCTTCTGCTCCGCTGCTGGAAGCAACTGAAGCTCGTGCTCGAAGACCCAGTCCGCTACCCGACGGCCTAGCTCCTGGCCATCGACATCCGCCGAATGAAAGTGGATGCCACCCCAGATGCGACTCATGCCAATTTCTTGGACCACGTTGCTGAGAGAGTGGTAGCTGCGGCTTACCCCTTTCACCGTGTCGCTGGTGATGCTGAAGGGAAGGTCGTCACGCTTGAACCAGCGCCGGAGGATCTGGCCGCCGGCCCCGGTGAAGGTGCTATGGCCGCTCACATAGTCGGGAAATGAAGGCGCCGGCAGCAACGATTCCCACTTCGGATCTGGCTCCGTCAACGGATTGCCATCATCGACCCGAATAGCGGCCGTCACCGGACGCCAGAAATTGTATGCATATTTGGTGTCCCAGCAGGCAATACCCGCATCGGCCAAGGCGATGTGAACCAGTGCCAGCAGACGGGCTTTATCCACCAAGGGCACGCTGTTGCTCTGCGATATCGCCAGGGTGATTTGAGTCCAATGGCCGGGAGGTGTGACCGTTCCCGAAAAATCACTCCAGAAATTGGCGGCCAAGGTTTGATCGGCAGTACGGGTGGCGCTGTTTTTGGCGCCGATCGCTTTCACCTCGTTGTAATCCGAGAGGTATTGAGCGCTAGTCAACGCGGGTGGACCGGGCGGACGAAATTGGTCTGGCCTTGTTAGCGCGAAGGGCTTCACCAGCCCCCAGTGGGGCAGGTCGGGCGGACGAAACCAGGGCGGAGTCCGTCGCCAGGCGCCCGGGGCATTGGTCGGGATGTACGGTATCTGCGTATTGCTCCCGTCCGCCATCCGGGCCTCAAGGATCGCGGCGGCGCTCGCGAAGCCTAACTGGAACCCGGCCTCGCGCGCCGGTCCGGACGGCAGATTGGTTTGCTCCCGGTTCCACAACGCTTCGAAGTCTGCTCGTCGCGAAGGAAACAACGCGAGACCCATTCGATACGCCGCCGCGGTAACGGCCGCGTCCACGCTCGCTCCGGTGGTCGAGTTGGTAGGCTGGTACGCGTAAGGTTTCCAACGGCGTTCGACGGCGTTGACCGCATCAGCCACCGCTAAGCTGTACATGGCCATGCTGCGCGCCCCGAGAGGGGGTGTGTTATTCTCGGCTTTGAGAGCCCGGAGAAACGCGGCGGACCAATCGTCCAGGGAATCAGCCCGGGCCGACACTAGGGTTAGGGCGGCGAAGCCATACACCCACCAAATCCACATTCGCTTAAGCCCGAATTCGGAAATTGGCGCCCGCCGGCGAGGGTGGGAACTGAGGTGCATAAGCCTCCGGCATGTTGTTTTTGGCGTCCCGCCGAAAACATCGTCCCGCCATCTTTTCTCCCAGGCGGATCCATCGAGAGTGGTGGATGAAGGTCGGGGCGCGACGCCCACACCCACACGCGGGAGGCATGCGCTCCCCAATCCTACTTCGGAGTTCGGGTTAAGTACGATTGATTCCACGAGACTCGGTGCGTTTTTGAGAAGATGCTCCTCGGATGACTCGCAAATCAACCCAGGGTTTCCTTATCAAAACTTGATCCCCGCATCCACTTGAAGGCGGATCCTTTAGCGGCCGGCGGTGCGCGGCGATTATCCATTCGAAGTTTAACGCCCTGGGGCGCGAAACACCGGAAGCTTGGGTTGTAAGGGCGAGATTCCCGGGACTACCACCAAGCTTCGGCGTCGGCCCGAGGAGTCCCGGACGCCGCCGGCCGCGCTGTCAGGCAGTACCCGTGTCCCCGAACGAAATCCATAACAGTGGAATCCATCGGGTAACTTCACCCGTGCCTGCCACCGGCCGTCGGTCCAGCTCATCGGCACTTCGAGATGGGCCGCGGCGGCAAGGAAACACACAAGGATCGCCGGGCACGCCGTCGGCCCGGGCCATTCAAACACGGTTTCGCACGTCGCACGGTCATACCAATACATCTCGTGTTGATACGGAAATGCCGAGCCACCCGCCCTCGGCAAGTTGCGAAAGACTGTAGTCGAGTTGTTGCCGTCCGGTTGCGGTCGTTGTTGGAGTCTTGCCGTACGTGCGGCGAAGAAACTGGCCGGCTCAATTAACTCGGATACTCCGGCATGGACACGGTCCCGCAATCCGAGCCATTGATTGTCACGAAGCGGGCCGA
>DLVS01000645.1 GCA_003445095.1 Verrucomicrobiales bacterium | reverse complement strand
TTTACGCTGGCAAATACTGCGGTCGCCACCGCGACCATCAGCATTCGCGGGAACCGGTCCGTCAGCAAAAATCCCACACATCCGGGCGTGACGAGCATCGCGACGACCAGAATCACACCGACCGCCTGCAGCGACGCCACGATAGTCAGCGAAAGCAGAATCAGCATTGCGTAGTTCAGCACCTTCGGATTGAGGCCGACACTGCGGGCATGCCCGGGATCGAAACAGAACAGCAAGAGGTCGTGCCGCAATAGCAGCGTGGTAATCAATGTCACCAGGCCGATCACGACGGTCTGAATGACTTGGGAGCGTGGAAGACCGAGCAGGCTGCCGAAGAGGATATGATTAAGGTGTTGATCGGACTCGACCTTGGTAAAGAGGACGAGACCGAGGGCAAACAGGCCAGTGAACACCACGCCCATGACTGTGTCTTCTTTCACCCGGCTATGGCTCTTGATGAAACCCGTGCCGACGGCACACAGGAGGCCCGAAGCAAACGCGCCCAGGGCCAGCGGGACGCCCGCCAAATAAGCCAGAACCACCCCGGGCAACACCGCATGCGAGATGGCATCGCCCATCAAGGACCAACCCTTGAGCACCAGGAAGCAGGAGAACACCGCACAGACGGCGCCCACGAGAGCGCCCACGGCGAGCGCAATCAACATGAAGTCGTATTGAAAAGGGGCAGACCAGTTCATACGGCTTCCGGCACGGCCAGTCGGCGTTGGGCACGGCTGGCGATCATTCCGTGTTTCGGGCCGAACACGAGGGCAGCGAGGAACAGCAGCGTTTGCAGCACCACGATGCAACCACCGGTCGAACCATTGAGGAAATAGCTGGCGTACGCTCCAACGCAGCCGGTTCCAACTCCGATGCCACCCGCGATCCAAAGCATCCGACCGAACCGATCTGAAAGCAGGTAAGCCGTAGCGCCCGGCGTGACAAGCGTCGCCACCACGAGGCAAGCACCCACCGTTTGCAGTGACGCGACCGCCGTGGCCGCCAGCAACGTTAGTAGCGTAAAATGGAGCGCCGTCGTGTTGAGCCCCAGAGCTCGGGCCTGATTCGGATCGAAGCAGAAGAGGACGAGATCTTTCCACTTCAGCGCGAGTACGCCCAAGGTCATCGCCGAAATCGCCGCGACTTGTTTAACGTCGGGGTCGGAGATGCCCAGGATGTTGCCGAAGACAATAGTTCGCAGGCTGACTCCGCTGGGACGCAGCGAAATCATGAGCAGGCCAGCGGCGAAGAACGTCGTGAAGACAACTCCGATTACGGCATCCTCGCGGAGTTGGGTCCGGGCTTTCAGGAATCCCATACCCGCCGCGGCGAGGAGACCGGCGAAGAACGCACCAATGGCAAACGGCATTCCCAGTAATGCCGCGAGCGCCACGCCCGGTACTACTGCGTGCGAAAGCGCATCTCCCATGAGCGACCAGCCCTTCAGGGTGACGAAGCACGAAAGCAACCCACACACGCCGCCGATCAAAGCGCTCACCCAGATCGCCTTGAGCATGTACTCGTACTGGAACGGTACGAAGAGGCTGTCGGTCATCGCTCGTCCTCCGGAGTCGTCCGGGCCTTGACCACGTCTTCGTGCTGACGGCGCTCCTTGAATTCGAGGTGGCCGTCTTTGCCGAAGACCAGCGGCCGCTCGTCGTCGGAGAGCACCGTGATCGCCCGGCCGTCGTGCGGTTGAACGGTAGATTCATCGAAGCGGAAGTGGCGCAGGACCCCGCCGAAGGCACGCGCGAGGTTCGCTTCGGTGAAGGATTCGGCGATCGGGCCCGCGGCGAGCACGGTACGATTGATGATTACCGCGTGATCACAAAACTCGGGCACAGAGCCGAGGTTGTGCGTGGAGACCAACATGATATTGCCGGCCGCTCGCAGTTCGCGCAGGAGTTCCACGATGGCGGCCTCGGTCTTCACGTCCACGCCGGTGAACGGTTCGTCGAGCAGGATTACTCGACCCTGCTGCGCCAACGCTCGCGCGAGAAAAACTCGCTTCTTCTGGCCGCCCGAGAGTTCGCCAATCTGCCGATCCCGGAAATCCCACATCTGCACCCTCCGCAAGCTCTCCTCGACCGACCGCTTATCGGCCGCCCGCGGAATGCGAAGGAAATTCATGTAACCATAGCGACCCATCAAGACGACATCATAGACACTCACGGGAAACGACCAGTCCACTTCTTCAGCTTGGGGAACGTAGGCGACCCAATTGCGCTTTTGCGCCGCGGCAACGGGCTCCCCGCCGATGCGCACCTGACCTTTGGCGGGCGTGAGGAAACCCATCAGCGTCTTGAACAACGTAGACTTCCCGCTGCCGTTGATCCCCACCAAAGCGCAAATGGTACCCGGCTCCAGCCGGAACGTGGCGTCGAACACGGCGACGGTCCCGTTGTTGTACGTAACCGAAACGTCCTCGACGGAGACATCGAACGCGGCCGACGGGGTATTGGGCAGAGTCATGGTACGAAGAATCCCTGCACGAGCTTGTTGGCGTTGTATTCGAGTAGCTTCAGATACGTCGGCGCCGGACCATCGGCGGTGGTCAATGAGTCTACGTACAGAACCCCGCCATAGCGCGCCCCGGTTTCCTTAGCCACTTGGCGCATCGGCTTATCGCTGATCGTGCTCTCGCTGAAGACCACGGGGATCTTCTGAGCACGCACCACGTCGACAACCTTGCGGACTTGCTGGGGCGTTCCTTCCTCATCGGCGTTCACGGGCCAAAGATACAACTCCTTCAGCCCGTAATCCCGCGCGAGGTACGAGAACGCTCCCTCACTACTCACCAACCACCGGCGATCCGCCGGAATTTCGGCCAGCTTGGCGCGAATCGGTTCTTGAATGGCGCGCAACTGAGCTGTGTAAGTGGCGGCGTTCGTGGCGTACGCGGCGGCGTGGGCCGGATCCAACTTCGTTAGCGCCCGTCGGATGTTCTCGACATAGACGATGGCATTGGCGGGCGACATCCAACTGTGCGGATTGGGTTTTCCGTCATAAGGACCTTCGGTAATCCCCAGGGGAACGATCCCTTCGCTCAGCACCACACTCGGCACGTCTTTGACGCTGCCGAAAAAGCGTTCGAACCAACGTTCCAATCCGAATCCGTTCCACAACACCAGGTCGGCCGCCTGCGCTTTCACAATGTCGAGCGGGGTCGGCTCGTACTCGTGAATCTCCGCCCCGGGTTTGGTAATGGATTCTACCATCGCATTGGTCCCGGCGACTTGTTGCGCCATATCTTGAAGAATCGTAAAGGTGGTCAGGATTCGTTTGGGACCCTGAGCGTCAGCACGCTCTAAAGGAGATTGCGCGGAGCGGCCGCAACCGACGAGGGCGCCCAGCAGCATCGAGGTCAGCCAGCCGAGGCGGAAGAAACTGAAACGGGCACGTGATTTGACGCGAGCACGGGAACCTAAACCCTGGCAGATCCTCACCCCGACGGGGTACCGGATTCAAATATGTGCGTCAAAACTTTTGTTTTAGGGTAAATACATTGACTTCGACTTACCTCTGAGCTTGGCGGCGGCGCGTCACTCCGACAGACTAGCCGTCGTGCCATCCAAACCTGATTCCCGCCGGACCTCGAGCAGCCGCTCGGAGTCCACCGAGGATCATCTCGAGCGGATCCAGGAATTGGTGGAAGCCAAAGGTTACGCGCGGGTAACGGACATTGCGGAGGCCTTGGAGCTGAGCCGTTCGACGGTTTCGAACATGGTCCGACGACTCGCCAAGCGCGGCTACGTGAACTACGAGCGCTACCGCGGTTTTACCCTCACGGCGGAAGGGCAAGCCGTGGCGCGGCACGTCAAGCAACGTCATCGCACCCTCAGTGATCTCCT
>DLVS01000410.1 GCA_003445095.1 Verrucomicrobiales bacterium | reverse complement strand
TTGATTGAGTCGCAGCATTCCGACCCAAAGCCCTTCGAAGTCGCAGAACGGGCTAGGATTGGAGCCGCGGGTGCCGAGGGCAGGAGTCCCAACGCTAAGAGGCACCCGTTGAAGCAACGACTGCGCACTATCAGAGACTTCGAGAATTCCTTGATAGGTCGCCCCATTCGTCCCGGTGTTGGTGCGCTCGCGCGCCGCGGTGATGAGTTCGGCGCGGCGGACTCCGAGCCGAAGTGTGCGCCGCTCGCCGGGCCCCAGTGTCAACGAAAGTCCAGCGTTCGGGAAATTGGTCCAGTCCCACCGATTCGTCCCACTTCGGATGAGGTAAGAGAGCGGCACGGGCCCCGCCAACTCAGGCACACCTTCCGCGACCGGAGGCTCTTCCGACGGCCGATGCCGTAGATTTACCGTCAGCGGCTCGTTGGCGTGGACATTCTGCAGGGCGAGGTCTCTTTCGACTAAGAACTCGCCAAAATCCAGTGCGTCGGCGGCAGTGGCCACATGGAGGCGGCTCAAGTGGGCCGGCGGTTTGGTGCAGGCCACCCAATAGGCGACACCGGGTTGCACTTGTTCCCGGACCGGTTGGACGATGCGAACGCTGCGTGCCTGCGAATCGACCCGGTAGAGTTCGTTGGCGAATCCCAGCGTGGTGTTCACCTCTGAGGTGAACCGAAAGAATTCGGTAAAATTGGGTGGGTTAGCCGGGTGCACGGGCAGTCCCACCAAGTTCAGCCCATGCGGGTACCATTCTTGCCGAGCCAGCAGTACGCGCCCTTTGACACGAAGCAGGAAGGGGAGGGCTTGATCAGACACTTTGATAAGATACGCCGTATTCCCTTTGAGGGCCGCGAGACGATTCAGAAACGCGCGCGGGTTGCTCGGCGGCAACCACATCCGCCAATCGGGATTTTCCGGGAGCAAGGTTTGCGGATCCGTCTCGAACTGGGCGGCGGTGAATCGGCGGCTCCATTGCCAGACGCTTTCAACGGGGACCTGCCGGAAAACGTCGTCGCAGGCCCGCGGTTCAGGTTGGACTTGGAGGTGAACCGCGTTCCAACCGGGCTTGAGGGGAATCTCTTGGGTCAGCCACTGCGCGAACAGGGGGACAGGCACCAGGACGAGCCAGGAGAACATCACCTGAGCCAGGCGCCTATTAATGACGAAACGCCCTCGAAAGACGCTCGGGGCCTGCTGCGGCCAGACGGCTCGCTTCAGGCAATCGGTTGGCAGATGGAGTGACACGTGGCGCCCGTTTCACATCCTTCTGAAGCACCCGCGCCAAATCCTTTCTCGAAAAAAACAGAATTTTGGGCAGTCGACCGACACTTTTGGCTGCTTGGTTTTGAACCACAGTCCAACTCCGACAGCAGGAGTGCACTATTCCTGAACTCTCGTCCGCTCCACCAGAAGCTCGCGCGTCCAGTGGGAGTCGAAACCCGATCCAGCCGGCGTCGTGGAATCCCAAGAGCGGTCATTGTCGGTTCTGTCACCGGTCAGGGTGAAGCCCACGTCAGGGCGAAAATCGGCGTACCAGATGCTCAGCGGATGTCGCCTCAATCCTTCGCTCCGAAGCCCGGCCGTCAACTCTCCCATCCGTGCGGCTTTTTCGGCGTCGTTCCGCTCACGGACGGACAAATAATACGCCAGCACCTGATTAACCTTCTCCGTTTCACGGCGAGCGCGGCTGAGCAAAGAGGCGAACAGCAGCGCCCCCAACAAGATCGTGAAGACGGCGCCAACGGTGGTGACGGCCAGTGCGGCGGAGGCAGGATTGCGACGAGTCCACTTGCTCAAGCGCTCCCGCTTGGAAGCGGGACGTGCCTCAATCGGTTCTTGGCGCAACCAGCGCTCCAGGTCTGCCGCCAAGGCCTCGGCCGACGGATAACGCCGGCTCGGTTCCTTTTCGAGGCACTTCAGGCAAATGATTTCTAGATCTCGGTTCTTGACTCTAGAAACAGAAACGCCGCGGGTGGCTGAGGGAGGCACCGGCTCGCACGCTAAGACTTGCTGGACTGTTGCGAGAATCGAGGCGCCGACGAACGGCGGACGGCCCGCCAACAATTCGTAAAGAATGGCCCCGAGTCCGTACACGTCGGCCGCCGTGGTAAGCTGCTGGCTGCCCCGCGCTTGCTCGGGTGACAAGTAACTCGGAGTGCCGAGGACAGACATCGACTGGGTCAAAGTGCTGTCATTTTCAAGCGAACGTGCGAGACCGAAATCGGTCAGGTAGGGTTCACCCTGCGTGTCCACCAACACGTTGTTCGGTTTGAGGTCGCGATGAAGGATGCCGCGCTCGTGAGCGTATTGCACCGCCCGAGCAAGTTTGGCGATTACCCGAGCGATGCCTGCTTCAGAAATAGGCTCAAGCGAAGTCCGGTCGTCCCGTTCCGTAGTGTTCCGCTTTCGACCGCCCAACGGAACCGTTCCGCCCAACGTTCCGCCTTCGATCAGCTTCATGCTGAAAAAGGACTGACCATCGTACTCCCCAATTTCATAAATCGGCACGATGTTCGGATGATCGAGACTGGCGGCCGCTTCGGCTTCCCTTTGAAATCGTCGCAAAAAATGGCGGGACGCAAAGGCGCCAGCGAGCAGGACCTTGACGGCGACGGTTCGATTTAGTGGACGATGCCAAGCTCGATAAACGACACCCATACCGCCGCGCGCGATTTCTGCCCGCAGTTCGTAGTCACCGAAGGCACGTGGAAATTCCTCGGCTTTGTCTTGCTCCAGTCCGACTGAACCGACCATCTGCCTAAAGACGCAACGGATGCAGAGGCGACCCGGGCGGGGCGCGCGCACGACGGCTCGACATCGATGGCATGAGTTCACAGCTCGGCCGGGTTGGTCATGACTTGAGGGTTGGGCCTCCATATTTTGAAGCGCAGGTCTGTCCATCCTATCGCGGGTCAGAGGTTTTTATCGGGATTATCCTTCCAAGACAGTGGCGAGATAACGGATTTCCTCATCTACTGCCTCCGGCGTCGCGACCGTGTGGGCGATGGTAATGCGAAACAGTTCGCGGAATCGGATTCGCAATCGGTAAATTGCCGAAGTCACGCCGTTGACCCCCATCCCGAGGCGGGTCGCGGCGTCGGCATAAGACAAGCCTTCGGAGTCACCCAATAGGAACTCTCGCAGAACCGTGAACCGCTCCCGGTGCCCACCGGCGACGCACTCTTGTTCGAGACTATCGACGACCGCATCCAGGGTGGCTTGGGCCCAATTCTGATCGAAGGCACGCTCGGGGTTGACTGAGTCCGCAGGCTCAAGCTGGAATCGATCCTCTCCCGGCGCCAGATCGAGGGACAGGTGCTCCTGACCTCCCCCGCGTTTGAGTCGATTCGCTTTGTCCCATTCGTTCGCCAGAAGATGGTTGAGCGAGGCCAATAAGAATGTGCGAAAGCGGCCTTTGTCGCGGTTCGCTTGAACCAGCCAGCCTTTGTCGAATAAGCGGAAAAAGAATTCTTGAGTAAGATCCTGCGCTTCCTCGACGCCATAGCCCCGTCGCCGCACGAAGGCGTACAGGGGATACCAGTAGGTCTGGCACAGTTTCTCGAGGGCTTGGGATGCTGCCGGAGCCTCCAAGTCGCCGGCGGCCAGCACCACACTCCAATGCGTGGTTGCGAAGTGCCCTGAACGCTCCGGTTCCGGTGTAATGTTAGGGACGGCGGGGGGCATGTTCCGGGGAAATCGAGCCCTATAGTGCTCCGGGTGCAAGCCGTTTGATCGAACCAGTTTGATGGCCAGCAGACGAGCCCCGCCAAGGCACCCCGTCGATCAACCGAACCGAACCGACGGAACCGAAATCCCGGTCCGCTTCCCCGCCCGCCTCACTCTTGCTTCGCGCGCCATCGAAGCGCCAATGTCTGCGCTCGTGAGTCGTATTGAACAACGGTTTGCTGAGCTCCGAGCGCGCGGTGAGAAAGGCCTCGTCATTTACTTCGGCGCGGGCGATCCCGATCTGGAAGCGACGCGCCAACTGGCGATCGCCTTGGATCGGGCCGGTGTGGATATTTTGGAACTTGGGGTGCCGTTTAGCGACCCGTTAGCCGACGCTCTCGTAAACCAACTGGCTGCCCAGCGCGGCCTGGAAAGCGGAACTACGCCAAAGCGCGTACTGGAAGCGGTTTCGGCCATCCGGCGGGAATCGCAAATTCCTCTGGTCCTTTACATCTATTTCAACCTGCTACACCGAGTCGGCCTCGAACAGTTCATTCGCGATTCGGCGCAAGCCGGCGTGGATGGCTTGCTCGTCCTGGATCTACCCCCCGAAGAATCCGAGAACTACGAAGCCCTGATGGCCCAGTTCGGTTTGTGTCCGATCTACCTGATCGCGCCAACCACCCCCGAAGAACGCATCGCGGTGATTGCACCCCGTGCGAAGGGCTTCCTTTACTATGTTAGCCGCGAAGGCGTCACGGGAATGCAGGCGCGGATTAGCGATACGATTGGTGAGATGACGGCGAAGATTCGGCGCTACAGCAAGCTACCCGTGGCGGTCGGATTCGGCATTTCGAATCCGGATCAGGCCCGCCAAGTCGCGCCGCATGCCGAGGCTATCGTCGTGGGCAGCGCCGTCGTGGATCGGATTGCTAAACTCGGGCGCAGTGCCGAGTTAGTGCCTCAAGTCGCCGCCTTCGTGGCCGCCCTTTCCCAAGCCATTAAGCCACTAAGCCATGAGCACACCCCAAAAACCGTCGGCCCCGCCTAATCCCGATCACTACGCAGTCATCATGGCCGGAGGCCGAGGAGAGCGCTTTTGGCCGGTCAGCCGCGAAGCGACCCCGAAACAGCTCCTCGCTCTCTTGGGGAAACGCTCGTTCCTCCAACAAGCGGTGGATCGCATCCGCCCCCTCGTTCGCCCCAAGAACATTGTCGTCATCACGAACGCAGTTCAGGCGCCAGCCGTCCGGAAGCAATTGCCCGACTTGCCGGCTGAAAATGTCATCGCCGAACCGATGGGCCGTGATACCTGCGCCGCAATCACCCTCGGTGCCGCCATCATCGGTGCGCGTTCCACGACCGCGACCATGGCCGTTCTTCCCGCAGACCATGTCATTCCCGACGATAAGAAATTTCAACAGGTGCTCAGTGACTCCCTGGATTTGGCGTCCCGCGGCCAAGTCATCGTGACCGTCGGAATTAGGCCTACGGGACCTGAGACTGGCTACGGATACATTCAGCATGAAACCGTAGTGTTGCCGCCTCCAGCCGGAGTAAAGAAGTACAAGACCCATTTCTTCAAAGCGTCGCAGTTCGTCGAGAAACCTGTGCTTGAGCGCGCGATCGAATACGTCAATTCGGGGACCTATACTTGGAATGCGGGGATGTTCGTTTGGTCATTCGTCACCGTGACCAACGCTCTGGAGAAACATCAACCCGACCTCAGCGCGGCGTGTCATCGCTGGTTCGAGGCCGCCAGTAAAGGAGGCAAGGCTCTCGAAAAGATCCTGGCCAAAGATTATCCCGAGCTCCGACGAGTCAGCGTGGACTACGCGATCATGGAAAAAGCGCACAACGTCGTCGTGGCCGACGGCGCCTTCGACTGGGATGACTTGGGCGCGTGGCCAGCCTTGGCGCGCCATGTGAAATTGGATACCGAAGGCAATGCCGCAGTAGGAGATTTTATCCACGTCGATTCCGCCCGCAATGTCGTATACGATGCCCGCACTAAGCAGCGATCGCCGATCACGTTGGTCGGCGTGAAAGACAGCATCATTGTCCTCGCCGATGACGCCACGCTGGTCGCCGCCAAATCGGACGCGCAAAAGATCAAAGAGTTGGTGAAGAAACTCGCGGCCGAAAAGGCGTACGCGAAGTTGGTATAGACCGCAGGTCTGGACCTGCCGCGACTGCCACGGACTGACGTCCGCGGCTGCGTTGGTAGAACACACCGTCGCTCCCGCGAATTCGCGGATTTGGCATTTCAATAGTGTTTCTGAGGAGGTCTAATGAGCTGCCGTGAGAAATGAGATGCGGCCCAACGACCTACCCCCTTACGTGCTGGTTTCGCCGGTGCGAAATGAGTCGCAGTTTATCGAGCAGACTGTGAGGGCAGTCTTAGCCCAATCCCACCCTCCGACCCGTTGGGTCATCGTCAGCGACGGGTCCACCGATGGGACTGATGAGATCGTACGGAGCTACGCCAAAGATGCACCGTTCATCGAACTGGTGCGGCGGGATCCCAATCGACCCCGCGACTTCGCCTCCAAGGCCCAAGCAGTGAAGGAAGGGATTCAACGACTCGCCGGAACGCCCTACCAATTTGTCGGAAACCTAGACGGCGATGTCTCCTTTGAGGCCGATTACTACAAAGAAGTTCTCCGACGCTTTGCCGAGGAACCGGCATTGGGGATCGCCGGCGGACTTCTATGCGACGACTGCGGCGGCCAATGGCGCGAGCAAATCGTCAGCGTTGATTTCAGTGTTGCCGGGCCGATTCAAATGTTTCGGCGAGAATGTTACGAAGCGATTGGCGGGTACCTCCCCTTGCCCTTCGGCGGCATTGATGGCGTCGCCGAAGGCATGGCTCGAATGCGCAGCTGGAAGGTGCGCACTTTCTCTGAGCTCGTGGTTAGGCATCACCGGCGGGTGGGCACTGCTGGACGCAGTGTCATCCGCGCGTGTTTCGACCTGGGGAGACGCGAGGGAGTGATTGGCTATCATCCCGTATTTGAATTGCTGCGGTCGGGGAATCGACTGCGAACCTCGCCGTTAGTCGTGGGCGGACTGCTCCACTACATAGGATACCTATTTGGTCGGCTGAGCGATCGCCCTGCCGGGATCCCGGATGAGTACATCCGATTCTTGCGGCGCGAACAATGGGACCGCGTGCGCCACACACTGGGAGGGGCCGCCTTCGACTGAGCGTGGCCGTCACTTCCTCCATTCGACCCTTATGTGCGCCATTGCCGGAATAATCACGGGACCCGATGCCGACCCGGTGGATGAACTCGCTCTTCGGCGCATGTGCTCGGCGATGGCGCACCGCGGCCCTGATGGGTCCGGGTTCTATATCGACCAGGCGTCAGGTGTGGGACTTGGACACCGGCGATTGAGCATCATCGATCTCGAAGGCGGCAGCCAACCGATGGCTACTCCGGACGGAACACTCGTCATCACGTTTAACGGCGAAATCTACAACCATCGCGAACTCAGGCGAGAGCTCGAAGGTGCCGGATATGAGTTTCGGACTTCTTCCGACACCGAGGTCCTCCTCTTGGGCTATCGACACTGGGGCGATGCCGTCTTGTATCGGATCAATGGGATGTTCGCTTTTGGGTTGTGGGACCAAAGAAACGATCGGGTCGTCCTCGCTCGGGACTCTGCGGGAATCAAACCCCTCTACTATCGGATCCTCGGGCCTCGCCAGCTTGTCTTTGCGTCCGAGGCCAACGCGATAGAAGCGTTCGACCGTCGAAAGCCGGACATCGAACTCGCCGCGCTTTACTCATACATGCGGCTCGGCTACACGCCGTCTCCATTGTCGATCAATGCGGGTACCGGGAAGCTAGCCCCCGGAACCATGCTGACCGTAAGCTCCGGCGGTATCCGACAATCTCGGTGGTGGGCTAGCCGCCCCCGGCCATTCAATCCTCCGCCGTCCTTCGCCGACGCCGCGAAGCGACTGCTCGAGCTCTACTCCGCCGCGGTCAGACGCAATCTCGTCAGTGACGTTCCAGTCGGACTCCTCCTCAGCGGCGGTCTGGATTCGGGCCTGCTCCTAGCGCTAATCAATGAATGTGGTTCCAGGGTGAAATGCTTTACGGCCACCTATGGTACTGACGACTTGGATGACGAACTCGTGGACGCCAACGGATTCGCCCGGGCATTGGGAAATCCTCACGCCGCCGCGCGCATAAGTCGGAAACTGTTTGAGGACCAGCTTTCGCACGTGGTTGCCTCACTTGATGAGCCGATCGGATCGGCTTCAATTGTGCCAATGTTTTTTGTAAGTCAGCGCGCGCGAGCAGATGTGAAAGTGGCGTTGATGGGACAAGGTCCGGACGAGCTTCTCGGTGGATACCGCCGCCATGTGGGGGTCTATTATGGCCAATACTGGCGTTGCGTGCCGTCCCCCATTCGGCACGCGGCGCGGCACGCCTTGGATCTTATTCCGGGACTGACCACGTTTCGTCGCGCCGCCTACTCGCTCGACGTTCCCAACCGGCTCGCCCGATACCTGAATGTCGTAACATTGTTATCACCGGACCTATTGGCTGATTTATTTCGTCCTGGTCTCATCGCCAACGAACTTTCTGGTAAGATCCTAGAATCGTGGGCCGAGTTAGTTCCGGGATTCGAATCGCTCGATGAACTCAATGGCTTTAACTACCTCGAAGTACGATCGACCCTGCCCGATCAATTGTTGGCGTATGGCGATCGCCTTTCCATGGCGCACGGACTCGAAGTCCGCTTTCCTTTTCTCGACGTGGAGGTCATTAACTATGTTGAGCAGTTGCCGAGCGCCTACAAGATTTGTGGACTTCGCCGAAAACTTCTCCAGCGGAAAATCTGCCGGAGGTTCTTGCCAGCTCGGGCGTTCAGGGGACGAAAGAAGGGATTTGCCGCCAACATCACTGCGCGTTGGTTCCGCGGGCCTCAAACTTGTCGCATGGGGTCCCTTCTTCGCGATCCCGGGTCCCTGATCTTCGCCTATTTCGAGCCTTCAAAGGTCGGCGCGCTGCTCGACCTGCACCAAACCGGGAAACGTGATCACAGCCGTGTCCTATTCAATTTGGTCGTCTTAGAGGAATGGTTGCGTTTGCGATCAGCCAGATCGTGAATCCATCGTTCATCCGTCTCTGGGATTATTCCTCGCACTTTATTGGAAAGCCGCGATCCTAACGAAGCCAGGGAGTGACCACGAGAGGTGAACGTCCACCAATTAGCGCGCGATTCGCTCAAAGGGCTTCGTGATTGTTTTCTGCAAATGTGGGCGCGGCTTTACCACATCCGCCGAAGTCGCGGAGATTCCATCGCCCTCGACGCGAGGCTCGACGTCAGAGCCGGGCTGTTTCGCGCCGCTCGCCACACAATCATATTGGCGGAAGGTGCCGAAATTGAGTCACGCTGCGTCCTCAACGTGTACAACGGGGAGATTCGGATCGGAAAGGGCTCTGGCGTGGGCATCGGCAGCATCCTTATCGGTCCCATCGAGATCGGAAGTGGTGCAGCTGTCGCCCAGGACTGTTTCATTTCCGGCGCCAATCACCGCTACGACGATGTTGACCGCACGATTCCATCTCAAGGAATGAAGCTCGCCAAAGTGGTGATCGGCGATCGTGTATGGATTGGAGCCCGCTGTGTGATCCTACCCGGAGTCGAGATTGGTTCGAATAGTGTGGTGGGCGCGGGAAGTGTCGTCACGCGGTCAATCCCAGCCCGTTGCGTGGCTGTCGGCAATCCGGCCCGGATCGTTAAACGCTACGATGCCGCGACCGCTCTCTGGCAGCGAAGCCAACAGGGGGGCGTACATTCCGCCCTGAATCCCCGAATTGCCTTTCCGGTGGGGATGTCGCATTGGTTCGGGC
>DLVS01000408.1 GCA_003445095.1 Verrucomicrobiales bacterium | reverse complement strand
GATCGTCTCCATGCCGACGACCTTCTGGCGCGGTTAGGCACAGGTCGCGTAATCGGTCGGCAGATTGAAGTCTTTCTCGAGACCGCGTCCACGAACGACATTGTTGATAAGTTGGGACGCGACGGGGTGGAAGAAGGCGTCGTGGTCTTCGCCGAATCACAGTCCCGTGGACGCGGCCGGCTGGGTCGAACGTGGGCGTCGCCAGCCGGCAAAGGTTTGTGGTTTTCGGTGCTGCTGCGCCCGCGAATGCATCCGACGGCGGCGACGCGGCTTACCGTCATGGCGGCAGTTGCAGTGGCCAGAGCCATCGAGCGCCAAACAGGATTGCACCCGGCGATCAAGTGGCCGAACGATCTCCTCCTGGGAACTCGCAAGTGCGCCGGGATCCTGCTCGAACTGAGTGCCGAACTCGATCACATCCGGCAGGTCGTCCTCGGCATTGGACTTGATGTGAATGCCGCACTCGAAGATTTCCCCAGCGCGATTCGAACGTCGGCGACTTCGCTCGCGAGCGAACTAGGCCGACCCGTGGACAGGCCTTCACTGGCCGCCGCGGTACTGGAAGAGCTCGAGGTGGCTTATGTCCAGTTGCAGTCTGACCGCTTCGCCGTTCTGGCCGATGAATGGGTAGAGCGCGGCACGACCCTAGGCCGCCGGGTCAACATTCGCGTCGGTTCGAGAGAAATCTCAGGAATCGCCGAATGCCTGGATGACGACGGCACCCTTTTGGTGCGAACGGAGCATGGTCGCTTGGAGCGCGTCGTCGGGGGCGACGTGACATTGCACACGGCGGCGTAGGTTATGCGATGATTCTCCTACTCGACATCGGCAACACCAACACGCACGTCGGACTCGCCAACCGGGATCGCGTTATTCGTGCCCGTGCCTTCCCGACGTCCCTCATCCGCGCAGGCGAAGGGGACGCCGAGCTTCGCCGATGGTTAGGAAAGATTCGGCCAACAGGTGCCTGTCTGTGTTCGGTCGTGCCAGCCGCTACCAGTCCGGCCCAGGAACGCGTTCGCACGCTCACGGGCGGAGAGGCACTGCAACTGACGCCGCAAACCATGACCGGCGTGGGGATTGATTACCCGCGTCCGGAAACGATCGGCCAAGATCGGTTGGCCAACGCCGTCGCCGCACAGCATTTCTTCGGTGGACCCGTTGTCGTCGTGGATTTTGGGACGGCGGTGACGTTCGATGTCGTCGATCGGCGTTCGAACTATGTCGGTGGCATCATTGCGCCGGGTCTGGCCGCGATGACGGACTACCTCCACGAAAAGACGGCGTTGTTACCGCGCATCCGGATTCGCGAACCTCGCGGGATCATTGGCCGCAACACCGAACAAGCGATGCTCGTGGGCGCTGTTCGCGGTTACCGCGGCTTGGTTCGCGGGCTTATCGGTGAATTGCGGAAAGAGCTGAAGAATCCGCGCCTTCCCGTCGTGGCGACGGGGGGATATGCCGCATTAGTTGCTCGCCACCTTCCCGAAATTACCCAAGTCCGACCGAACCTAACCCTCGAAGGACTGCGGCTCGTTTGGCTCGCGCGCCACGCCCTCAGCGAATAACCTTCATAATTTGGGTCGCTTGACGCTCCGCGAGACCGTCCCTAGCGTCTCGGCGCGGTCGGTGGTCGTAGATCAATGGTAGATCCCCAGATTGTGATTCTGGTTGTTGCGGGTTCGAGTCCCGTCGGCCACCCCAGCCTTTCCAGTGTTCAAACAGTAGTTGATTGATTTTCCGAACGGAAACCGAACACTGGGGCCGTGGAGCCAAAAGTTTCCGAAGCTGGCCTGTCCTTTCCCTACACCGTCACGAAACGCAACGGTAAGGCCACGATTTACCGCTACAGCGGGGAACGGGCGGGGCGTCCATGGAAGGAATACAAGCTGGCGGTGTTCGATTCCGACGGTAAACGCCAACTGAAGTCCTTTGCTGACTTCGGAGCCGCCGTGAAGGAAGCCGAAGCACGCCTGGAAGCCCTTGGGCGAGGACTCTTGGACGTGACCATTGTGCAGGGGCCCGCTCGCTTGGATTACCTGGAAGCTCTTCGCCTATTGCCACCGGGCCGTACGCTGACCGAAGCGGTAAAGGCCCTGATTGCCCGGCCCAACATCAAACCCCTTCGTGTGGCTGACTTGGTGTCGGCTTTCGTGGCTTCGAAGGAATCCGCCACCCGCCACGGAGCCCCAGCCTCAGAGCGTTACCTCCGGGACATCCGGTCCCGATTAAAGCGCTTTAAGGATGTCTTCCAGATGGAGGTCCACACCGTGACCGGCTCGCAGATTGAAGACTGGGCCGCGGAATGGTCGGGCCGGAATCGGTTCAACTCGCTGCGCCTGGTTCGCACCCTGTTGAAGTGGGCACAAAAGCGCGGACACCTGCCACCGGGGCCTCTTCCGACCGATCAACTCGACATCGCGCACCGGGACACCGACGCACCAGAAATCTTCACGCCGGATGAACTGCGGAAACTTTTGGATGCTGCCCGCCCCGACCTGGTGCCATGCTTGGCCTTGGGTGCTTTCGCTGGCTTGCGGTCCGCCGAAATTGAGCGCCTCGATTGGTCCGAAATAAACTTTGAACGCGGACACGTGGAAATCACTGCCGCGAAGGCCAAGACTGCCAGCCGGCGCCTTGTCCCGATGTTACCTGCGCTTAAAATCTGGCTTGAACCTCACCGGAAGTTGAAAGGCCCCGTCTGCCCAGTGGCCAGCCTGGCCCGCCCGTTGTCCGTGCTCACCCGGACATCCGGCGTCAAGTGGCGAGTCAACGGCCTTCGCCATTCGTTCGTTTCTTACCGGGTCGCGGCGTTGCAGGACGCGGCGCGCGTCAGCCTCGAGGCCGGGAATTCGCCCGCCATGATTTTCGCCCATTACCGTGAACTCGTGACGCCCGAAGCGGCTGTCGCATGGTTCAATGTCCTTCCTCGAAGTACATCCACTAAGATCAATCCGATCCCCGACGCCGTTTTCATTGGCCCTAAACGCAGGAAGTCCCGTCCCCGCGAGGAGCGGACACCAGCTCCCGGCTAAGGGAAATCCGGGTGAACCTGTCGGCGGATCACGCCGCAGAAAAAGTGGCTCGACGGGCCTGAAGCTCCCCGTCAGGGCCGTTCCCGTGGCTTAAAGGGCGCTTACCGCAGGTTCATCGGCGCAGTTGATCACGGTCCTCCGTTCTGTTCTCTCACTGCATTCAAGGGAATCAATTACGATGAAGAATTCGTTCACCAAGACGGAACCTCCCAACCTCATTCGGCGGATCAAATACTGGAATGAATGAGATCGTGTCCACTCACCTCGTGGCTTCCTCAGATGCCCACCGCCTCGCAACCAAACGTGAAGTCGCCAGATTTCTCCAAGTCACGCCACGAACCATTGAAACCTACCAACGACTGGGTCTGCCCCATTATCGATTGGGATCGCGGCGAAATCGCTATGACCTTTCCGCCGTTCAAAGATGGCTGGAAACAAGAGCCCAGCTATAAAATCGAGCCTTACCGCTGGCATCTATATGGTCAGAGAACCCGAACCCGCCAATCCTCTCGCTATTGAGGCAGCGAAAGAGCCGTTAGAAGAAAAGCAAGTCGGCTTATGGACCGCTCCGGCGGTAATCTCGGCCAACAACTTCGTTTACAAGAGCCTTTCGAACTGGGCATTTAATGTCGCAGTCGGCTGTTCCCACGCCTGTAGGTTCTGCTATGTGCCAAGCGCTGCGACCATAAAGCAGGGACCGAAACTGAAAGAATTCGGAGTTCGAGATCCCGATGCAGATTGGGGGAGTTACGTGCTTTTGCGACCGTGGGACGAGAGGCGCTTTCTTTTGTCCCTAAAAGCAGCAGTGCGCACTCCGGCTTCGGCCCTTAAGCCCGATGGCAATCGGGCCGTGATTTACTGCAGCACAACCGACCCTTACCAGGTGATCCACCATCCAAACCCAAGCCGGCAAAGGGAACTCGCGGCGCATGCCCGAAACCTTGTACGCCGCTCACTGGAACTCATCCGGGACCGCTCGACTCTTAATGTTCGCGTCTTAACGCGTAGTCCCTTGGCCCGGTCCGATTTTGAATTATTTCGGAGCTTTGGTAGCCGGCTTTTATTTGGGATGAGCCTTCCGACGCTGCGTAACGACTTGGCAAAGATTTACGAGCCCAGGGG
>DLVS01000530.1 GCA_003445095.1 Verrucomicrobiales bacterium | reverse complement strand
ATCCAATTGTCCGCGCGGCGCGCCATGGAGGCGGCGGTGCGTCAATCCCGGATGCGGGAAGATCAATTACGCCAGCGAGAGCGAGAGATCCTTCGGGACAGTTTGGAGCAGTTGATCGATCGGCAATTGATCCTCGATGAGTTCACCACCGCCGGTTACAACCTCCCCGACAGCATCATCAACGACGTCGTTCAGGATCAAATCCGGACGGAATTCGGCGACCGAGTGACGTTGATGAAGACACTCCGGAAGATGGGCCAGACCTACGAAAGCTTCCGCGAGGAGCAGCGTGAGGCGTTCATCATTCACAGCATGACCCTCAAAAATGTGAATCAGAACGTGTTCATCTCGCCCCGCAAGATCGAGCTCTATTACGAGGCAAATACCAATAAGTTCCACCAGGATGAACAGGCCAAGATTCGCATGATCGTGATTGATAAATCTAAGCATGCCGCCGGTGAACCGGTTAAAATGGGTGAGGAGATTGTGAAGCGCTTAGGGGAGGGCGAAGATTTCGCCAAACTGGCCGACGAGTTCTCCGACGACGCGCGCCGATTTAAAGGGGGCGAACGAGGTTGGATCGAAGACAAGGATTCCGATCTTCGGAAAGAATTGCGGGAGTTTGTCTTCAAAGCTCAGCCCGGGGAGGTGAGCCCGGTAAAAGATCTCGAAGGCGCGGTCTTTGTGATCAAGGTCGAAGAACGCAAGCCGGCAGGGATGCGGTCTCTCAGTGACGTCCGCACGGAAATCGAACAGACGCTCAAGACAGCCGAGTTAGAACGCCTACGCAAACAGTGGATCGCCAAGCTTCGAAAGAAGTCCTTCATTCGATACTTCAACTGAGTGAGAGCCCCGAGCATGCGGGCTATCGGGATCACGTTGGGCGATGTCACCGGCATTGGCCCGGAGGTCATTTTTAAGGCTCTGAGTGATCGACCTGATCCCACTGCAGCCTACGTGGTGATCGGCGATTCCCAACTCATTCATGGGACCGCGGTGAAATATGGGGTGGCCGGAGCCATTCCTCAGTGGCCGGGGCGGCTGAACGCTAACCCAGGGATCTGGCAACTGAATCCCGCCGAAACGGAGCTGCCGTCGGAACTACCGGCCGGCGCGCCCGAAGCAGCCGAGGCCGCGCTGGTGTGGCTCGGAGCCGGCGTTGAACTGAGCCTGGCGGGCGAGCTCGGTGGCATCGTTACTGGCCCAGTGAACAAAGAGGCCATTTTGAGGGTTGGCGTGCCCTTCATTGGCCAGACTGAATTCGTTACCGAACGGGCAGGCTCACCACCGACTGGGATGTTGTTGCTGGGAACCGATGACCGTGGACGCTGGCTGCGCGTGTTACTCGCCACAACTCATTTGCCGCTGTCCAGAGTACCAACGGCAATTACTCGCGTCGGACTGGATCAGACCTTGGCCCTGGCCGAACGCGCCTGTGCCGAGTTGGGTCTGCTGCAGCGACGGATTGGAGTTTGCGGGTTGAATCCACACGCGGGTGAAGGTGGATACTTAGGACGCGAAGAAATCGAAATCATTCGCCCGGCGGTCGAGGCGGCTCAGCGGCGAAATCCGGAGATTCGCGGGCCGTGGGCGGCTGACACCTTGTTTCATCAGGCACTGCGAGGTGACTACGACCTGGTGGTCGCGATGTATCACGATCAGGGGTTGGCTCCGTTGAAACTGGTCGCTTTCGACACGGGCGTGAACTGGACGGTCGGATTGCCGTTTGTGCGGACTTCGCCGGACCACGGAACGGCTTATGAAATTGCGGGCCGAGGTCTCGCCCAGCCCAGCAGTATGCGCGCGGCTATCCAACTCGCCTTGGACTTGGTGAAACGAAGAAGCGATTCGGGCCTGCCCTAGGACCAAAGGAGTATGCGCCCACGTTCGACCCACTCCACAAAAAGTGTCGAGACCCCCCCGCTGGTTGCTCTCCGAATCGCTGTAAAGTGGAAGAATCCCTTTCCCCCAGCCCGGTTGCAGGGCAGATTGGGCCGTCGGCGGGACGTAGCTCAGCCCGGTAGAGCACTTGGTTTGGGACCAAGACGTCGCAGGTTCAAATCCTGTCGTCCCGACCACTTTTCCCCCGCTCTCCAGTCTCTCGCGGGTCGAACCGCCTTTTGACACGCCCCCGACACACGCCAGCCTCCCCGCGGTCATGGCATTCGCATTTCGATTTCTCGGAACCGGAACGTCGCAAGGCGTGCCGGTCATCGGCCGCGAATATCCGCCCGAATTCCTCGCCAATCCCCGCAATCACCGACTCCGGCCGTCCATCTACGTCGAGTCGCCCGGTGCGAAGCTGGTTGTCGACACGACCCCCGATTTCCGAACCCAGATGCTTCGCGAAGGTTTGGGATACTTGGATGCCGTCCTGATTACCCACGCGCATGCCGATCACATCATGGGACTCGATGATTGCCGGCGAGTGTGTGATCTCCGAGGCGGGCCACTCCCTCTCTACGGCAGCGCGGATACGATGGAAGCTCTCAAGCGAATCTACGTCTACGCCTTCGACGGTCGGCCGATCCCGCGGGGATACTTTCACCCCGATCCTCAAGTGATCACCGGACCGTTTGCCGTGGGTGATCTCGAAATCATGCCTTTGCTTCTGCCGCACGGTCGGATTGAGACGCTGGGTTTTCTCTTCCAGCAAGCGGGACGAAGACGCCTTGCTTATCTGAGCGATTGTAAGGAAGTGCCCGACGACGTGGTTCGCCGAATTCAGGGCACCGACGTCGTCGTCCTGGATGCTCTACGGAAGCAACCGCATTGGACTCACATGTGTCTCGATGAAGCATTGACCGCGGCCCGCCGCATCGGTGCGGAACAAACTTGGCTCACGCATTTGACCCACGACTACGATCATGATCGTGACGCAGCGGAGCTGCCTCTCGGGGTCCTCATTAAAAAAAAAAGTGCGCGACGTAGAGGCCCCGCCCGCCGAACGCGCCCGACACTACCCACCGCAACTCCCGCCCGACACCACCGATCGGCCGACCGCCCTGTCGGGAACGACTGTAGATCTCGGTGGTTGACGTACCCTTAAATAACACAAACCTCGG
>DLVS01000338.1 GCA_003445095.1 Verrucomicrobiales bacterium | reverse complement strand
TCGCCTCGCGGGCTCTACGACTCATGGATGCCAGAGGAATTCAAGCAAGGCGTGTCGCCGGCATCACCGCCAGTCGCGGCGCTGGTGACCGATCTCCAACGACGCGCGGCGGCGACTTCAGGTGGGGTCCCCGAGTGCCGCCGTGCTGGAAACGCTTTTTACATTTATCATGATTATCGTAAAATGAGTCTGTGATCGCGCGCGACTTCTGGCTCGGCCGAATCCGGCAGGTATGGGAGCGAGTGCCCATCGTCTGGCTGGCTGGCGTACGGCGGGTGGGCAAGACGACCCTCGTTCGCTCGCTGCCGGAGGCCGATTGCCTCTACGTCAATTGTGATTCACCGCGAGCCGCCCAGTCCGTCGCGGACCCGGAGTTTTTTTTCCAGCAAGTCAAGAGACCGATCGTCGTCTTCGACGAAATCCATCAACTCCCGGACCCAACCCGGCTGCTCAAGATTGGCGCCGACGTCTTTCCCCAACTGAAGTTAGTGGCCACGGGTTCCAGCACCCTGGCCGCCGCCCGCAAGTTCCGCGACGCACTCACCGGTCGCAAACGGGTGGTCGCCTTGCGCCCCGTGTTGTTTTCCGAGTTGACGGCCTTTGGCGACTTGCCGCTCGAACACCGCCTCCTGCGCGGCGGCTTGCCACCGTCGTTCTTGGCGGAGCGACCCGACCCGGAATTCTTCGGTGAATGGCTCGATTCGCATTTCGCGCGCGACGTCCAAGAGCTATTTGGTGTCTCGAAACGCAGCGGCTATCTCGCCTTGCTGCAAATCCTGCTTCGCCAAAGCGGCGGCCTCCTGGACATTACCAAGCTCGCGAACCAAACCGCGCTGTCACGGCCCACGGTGATGCATTATCTGGAAATCTGTGAGACCACTCTCACGGTGCGGTTGGTCCGGCCATATCACGGCGGCAGAGCGCGGGAATGGACCCACCAGCCCAAAGCGTATGCGTTCGACACCGGGTTCATTTGTCACGCGCGTGGCTGGGAACACTTACGGTCCGAAGATTGCGGCCCGCTTTGGGAACACCTCGTGTTGGATACCCTCGCCAGTGTGGAGGATCCCACGAAGGTTCAGTTCTGGCGCGACCATCAGCAGCGCGAGGTTGATTTCGTGATCTCGAGAGGCCGGGATGCTGTGGACGCATACGAGTGCAAGTGGAGCATCCTCGACCCGGATTTGCGAAACCTTCGCGCCTTTCGACAAGTGTATCCGGAGGGGAAAAACTACCTGGTCGTTCCTCAGCCATCCTCCGCCCGAAGCTTACGGCTGGAGGGTTTAGACTTGAACGTCGTTTCCCCGGCCGACTTGATGCCGGCCGGTTTCGACTGACGCTCAATCGACCCGAACGCGGAAGAATCCGGGATTCGCGGTGATGTCCACGGAAGCGTCGCCCCCGGCAGGCGGTGTGGGGATGATGCTCAAATTGTCCCACATCGCCGGCAGGATCGGCTTGCCCTCAAGCGAATAGGTTCGCCCCCATTCGGCCAAGAAGCTCAAGCGGATGCCATTCACCAGCGGAACAAAAGTAACGACCGGCGGCAAAACGACATCGACCTCCCATGCAGTCGGGTCATTGCCGAATTGAGTGACGTCCTTTCGTCGCAAGGCTGGCCCAGTTCCGTCGGCAGCGGGCGGCCAAGGCAACTTAGGTGAGTAGGTGATCTCGTCGACGACGACGTACGGGACAAAGCCAGCATCGGTGTGCGGCGGAAGCTGGGGCGCATCCGGCTGATAAATTGCCACCCGTTCACCTTCATTACTGAGCAAGTTGGTCCACGGGCCAAATACACCAATCGATACCGGAATGTTATAGCGGGTCCGAAACTTTACGGGGTCGACACCCACCACCAGCAATCGCTGGTACGCGGCCAGGGAGATACCGGTGGGAAAATCAAAGTCCACGCCGTCACGGATCCGCCACGCGTTGGTGGCATGCAGCGGGTCGAAGAGGTTCAGCGGTTCGGCCGAGTTATTGTAGATTTCAAGAAACTCATCTTCGCCGGCGGCGGGATGATATTGAATGCGGCTGAAAACCAAGGGGCCCACCCGTGGTGAGGCGTTGGACGCGCCTAATCCACTTCGAAACAAGGTAATCAATTCGGGCGGATCGTTCGCCGTCACCGCCGCGCCGAAACTCGGCTGACGCAGGGTGGTTAGCCGGCCGACGCCATTGGGATAACGCCCTTGGCTTATGCCGTTGGCAGTGGCCTCAAAGCTAATGGCATCCATCCACAGCAGCGGATTACCGACCGAATCAGCCGAGAGGAGGCACGCTTCATCTCCATGAGCGGCATTGAAGGTGAACGAAGGATCGATTCCTGTACCCGTCGGGTTGAAGCCGCGCAAATTGCCCGTGCCGGCCAACTCGTAAAAGACTTGGTAGTCATGGGCGCCAATAATGGTGCCGCTCGGAATACGGAATTTTCGAGGCTTGGCCCGGGAGTTAGACAGATACCAGCCGCCGATATTGATGGGCTGGTCGGTCAAATTGATCAGTTCGATGGCATCCTCGAAGGGCGGATCCGTGTGCGCGAGGATCTCGTTAATCACGACGGTGCGAGGCGTTGCCACCCCGGCGCGTCCCGGCGATCCCAGGTACTCGGGGCTGGCTCGCCAGTTCGCTGGGTCACTCAGGTCACCACTGGGATCCAGGCACTCGAGTGAGCTGCCAAGTCCAGCCGGTCGGCTCGGCCAACCGTCGTCCGACTTGTACTTGAAGCTAAACAACTCCAATCCATCCGCACTGGTGAGCGTCACCGATTCCCCACCATTGGCGAATCCGCCGGTAAACGCTCCGTCAGCCAAGCGAATTCCGGTCGCTCCATAGCGTACTTTGAACTTGGTCCGATGCTTCGAAATGACAATCCGTTCTCCTCCGGCCAAGACGGTCGGAGAGTTAAATGTGTAAACGATGCCTGAGGTAAACGTCGCGCCGGTGAGGACCACTTCGCCGACGCCGGTGTTGATCAGTTCAATATACTCGAGATCTTCGTCAAACGCGTCGTTATAGTTCAATTCGCTAACCGAAATTGCCCCAGTCGCAACCATTGCCCCTAAAGCAAACGATCCGATGATTCCGAAGTAACGAGTCAGGTTATGTCTCCAGTGCATGAGCAAGGCTAGTAGGGGCGACCTTGGTGCCAAGGAGAAACCATTGGATCAGGGTAGTCGCAGGTCAGGCGCGCTGCGGATCAAGGGGAAGAGTCAGCCCGTCCGCCGCGTCCGCCAAGGCGAGCCGTTTTCGGAGTGGCGGTAGAGAGAAAACTGTATCAACAATGCGTAATCACACTCGCCCCGCGGCTTCAGCAGCTTCGAGGACAACCAGTGCCACCGGTGATGAATCGATTCATTCGCAAGCTGAGGTCGCCAACGAAGGCCACGCGCCATCGCTGCGCCAGGTTGAGAATTATGCCCGCCCCGAGGCATCGCGATAATGGAGCGTGGGCTGGATGCGCGCGTTTCAGAGACATCAGCTCATGAAACCAGCCAGTGCCCTATCCTTGCTCATCGGGCTGGCCGCTTTCGAGGGCGCGTCAGCCAACGGCAGCGAGCCAGCAAAACCGCACTGGTCGCTAGCCCCGCTGGTGAAACCGGCGGTGCCGGATGGAGGGGCCAACCCCATCGATGGGTTCATCCGGTCCAAGCTGGCGGAAACGCAGATTGCACCGTCCACTGAAGCTGACCGTCGCACGCTGATCCGCCGGTTGTGCTACGACCTCACTGGGCTCCCTCCGACGCCGGAGGAATTGGCGTCATTCCTACGGGACCCAGACCCTCAGGCTTATGAACGACTTGTGTCTCGGCTCCTGACTTCACCGCGGTATGGTGAACACTGGGCCAGACATTGGCTCGACGTCGCCAATTACGCCGACACACACGGCAACGATCATGACTATGCACGACCCAATGCGTGGCCTTATCGGGATTACGTCATTCGCGCGTTCAACGACGACAAACCGTATCCTCGTTTTGTCCAGGAGCAGATGGCGGGAGACGCGCTCTTCCCGGCAGATCCGCAAGCCACGGTCGCGCTGGGTTTCTTAGCCGCCGGGCCGTGGGATCATACGCTAATGGTTACCGTCCGAGAGGACACGGTGGATCATCGCAGCGCGCAGAATATGGATCGCGATAGCTTGGTGAGCACCGCGATGGGTACTTTCCAAAGTCTTACCGTTCATTGCGCGCGGTGCCACGACCACAAGTTCGATCCGATTTCACAACGCGAATACTACGCGTTGCAGGCCGTCTTCGCGGGCGTAGATCGAGCGGATCGGCCGTTTGACGTGGAATCACGGACGCACATCGAACGTCGACAGCTCCTCTCGGAGCAGCGCGCCTTGCGACTGCGCACGCCGACTTTGCTGGCGACGCTAGAGTCGCCCGAAATCACGCGAGCGGTGGCCGCATGGGAATCAACTTGGGTACGACGCGAGGAGGCGTGGGCGCCGTTTGAAATTGAAAGTGTTGTCTCAACCGGCGGGACTTTGTTCGCCCGGCAGGAGGATGGCTCGTGGCTAGCCCACGGTCCTCGACCTGAACGCGACACCTACATCGTCACGTCGCATTGGCGACCAGGAAAACTCAGCGCGATTCGCTTGAAAGTGCTGCCCAATGACCAGCTTCCCCAACGCGGCCCTGGCCGGTGGGACAACGGCAATTTCCACCTCACCGAGTTGCGCGCGTTCGCTGCACCAGCCAACTCGAAAGAGGGCGCGAAGCCCATAATGTTCACGCGCGCGTCGGCGGATTTCGACGAGGGCCCTACGATCTCCGCTGCCCAGGCTATTGACGGTAAGAACGAGACCCACTGGGGTGTGCATCCGCGCTACGGCGAATCGCACGAAGCCATCTTCGAAGTCAGGGATCCCGTAGTTTTTCCCGAGCGGACAACCCTCACGCTCCTGCTCGAGCATCAGGCGGGGGCACCGGGCCACGGCATCGGACGGTTTCATCTTTCGGGAAGTGACGTCGCGTCGTCTGAAGATAGCTTCGTGCCTTTGTCGCCAACGTTGGAGGCTATCTTGCGCGTGCCCGCTGGTGAACGAACGCCCACTCAACGCCAGGATTTGGCGCTCGCCGTTTTGACGAGGGAGAATCAACGCAAGTTGTCGGCCCTACCAGCCCCCCAGTTCGTCTATGCCGTGACACATGACTTCCCGCCCGACGGAGACAACTTCAAACCGTCGCCCCAGCCGCGCCCCATCCACCTGCTGGTTCGGGGTGAGTTAAGCAAGCCTGGTGAACTAATCGGCCCCGGTACGCTGCGCTGCCTTCCGGGAATGTCCGGTGATTTAGCGGTGGCCGACGAAAGCGATGAAGCCGCCCGCCGCGCTGCGTTGGCGCGTTGGCTCACCGACGAGCGCAACGTGCTCACTTGGCGAAGCATCGTGAACCGAGTTTGGTTTTGGCATTTCGGTCGCGGCCTGTGCGACACCCCGAACGACTTCGGAAAAATGGGCGGTTCACCTAGCCATCCGGAGTTGCTCGACTGGCTCGCCAGCTGGTTTCGTGACGAAGCGAAAGGGTCGCTTCGGGCGCTGCATCAACTCATCGTGACGAGTGAAACGTGGAAGCAAACCTCGCTGGCCCAACATGGCGATGCTCGCGACGGCGACAATCGATTGCTGTGGCGACAGAATCGATTGCGGCTCACGGGGGAAGAAGTGCGGGACACGATCCTTGGGTTAAGCGGACAGCTCGATCTCACGATGGGCGGGCCGCCGGCGGTGCAATTTGTTTCGCGTGGTGACGCCACTTTCAATCCCGGCGGAAACCCCGCGTTTCTGGATTACGAAAACTTCGATCCCGATTCGCCCGCCGCCCGCCGCCGCGCGATCTACCGTTTTCTATTTCGGACCGTGCCCGATCCGTTCATGGACGCGCTCGACTGCCCGGACGGGGGCATCATCACACCCGTACGCGGTGACTCGACGACTGCGCAGCAGGCATTCGCCTTGCTCAACGATGCTTTTGTTATTCGCCAATGCGACCACCTTGCCGAGCGAATCACGACTCGGGCGTGCACTCCGGAAGCGCAGGCGAAAGCTGCGATTGAGATGATCCTCCAGCGTGGCGCCCGTTTGGAAGAACGTGTTCCCTTCGCCCGCTACATTGAATCCCATGGGCTTGGCAACGCGTGTCAATTGCTCATCAATAGCAACGAATTCCTCTACCTGGATTGACCATGAACCCCACCGCCGTCACCCGTCGTGATTTCCTCGGCCGGCTGAGTACCGGCCTCGGCGGAATCGCGCTGACGTCGCTACTGGCGGACGGAGTTTCCGCGGCTACGCCGCCGCATTTTTCGCCGAAAGCGCGGCGCGTCATTCAACTCTTCATGAATGGCGGGGCGAGCCAGTGCGATCTGTTTGACTACAAGCCGCAGCTCATCGCGCGGCACGGACAGAAATTTGACCCCGGCAATGGGGAACGCGTCGAGGCAAGCATCAGCATTCCCGGCGCAGTGATGAAGAGCCCGTTTGAATGGTCGCAACATGGCCAATGCGGCCGTTGGGTGAGCACCGCCTTGCCGCACCTCGCGCGTCACGTGGATGAGATGGCGTTCCTGATGGCCATGCAGTCGAGGTCCAACGTCCACGGGCCGGCGGCTTACCTGCAGACGAGTGGGTTTCTCCTGCCGGGCTTCCCGTGTGCGGGGGCGTGGATATCTTATGCGCTGGGCAGCCTCGCCGACAATGTGCCCGCGTTCGTCGTTCTGCCGGATGTGCGTGGATTGCCTTACAATGGACGCAGCGCCTTTACGGCGGGATTTCTGCCCGCAAATCACCAAGGCACCATCATTAGCGCGTCGGCTCCGCAGCCGATGACCCATCTGCGCCCTCCGGCGAATGCGCCGCACATCACACCGGAGAGCCGCGTGGAAGGATTGGCGCTGTTGCGCGAAATGAACGCGGCCCACGCTGCTGAGCGCCCCGACGACTCGCGACTCAACGCGCGCATCGAGAGCTACGAATTGGCTGCGCGTCTTCAATTGGCCGCGCCCGAGTTGCTCAACCTGGCGAGCGAGACGCAGGCGACGAAAAACCTCTACGGAATTGACCAAGCGGAGACCGCTGATTTCGGCAAGCGCTGTTTGTTGGCCCGGCGGATGGTCGAACGCGGCGTGCGTTTTGTGCAGGTTTGGAGCGGCCAAGGCGGTGGGGCGGACAATTGGGACAACCACACCGACATCCCCAAAGAACTCAGTGCGGCCGCGCGCAAGATGGACCAACCCGCCGCCGCCCTGCTGATGGACCTGAAAGCGCGGGGTCTGCTCGAAGACACGTTGCTGGTGTGGACGACCGAGTTCGGTCGAATGCCGTTCAGTCAAGGCAGCACGGGCCGAGACCACAATGGCGGGACTTTTGTTTCCTGGTTTGCCGGTGCGGGTGTTAAGCCGGGCACTGCTGTCGGCCAGAGCGACGAGTGGTCTTGGAAGGCCGTCGAAGGAGTTACTACGAGCTACGACTTACACGCCACCATCCTCCACCTGCTCGGCCTCAATCACGAGCAACTCACCTTTCGGCACAGCGGTATTGATCGTCGGCTGACGGACGTGCATGGGCACGTTATTCGCGAGGTGCTGGCGAGCTGAGTTCGACCCAAACTCGAGGCAACCTTGCCTCCGATTCAACACCCCATGGTTTCCCGAAACTCGGGCAGCGAAGGCGCGGTTATCGCCGCCCTCAACCATTGCCGTAATTGAGCGGAGTCCGACACCGCCTGAATTGCCTCCGCGACTTCGGTTGGGGGCGGGCCAAATCTAGTGGCGAGCGCCTCGTGAATCGCTTCGTGGGCTGCCTCGAGTCGACCCTCCCGCACATCTTCCTGGCGGCCTTTTTGGATGCCCAAGCGTTCAATGCTGGTGACGTATGGCATAACCTTCTCTTTCTCTAGCTCCTGTACGTTTTGCTGAAAAATGATTTTGGAACGGAGAATTTTCTTCCCCGGCCAACGCGCAAACTCATGGACGGCCGGGGCTGGCTGCCTAAACTCCCGAAACATTCCTAGAGTATGAGCCGATTCCTTCGCTTCGCCGTCGTCAGTTGCGCTGCCTTGTTGGCTACCGCTGTGCTCCATGCCGCCGAACCATTGCGCGTGTTCATTCGTGCCGGGGCGAAGACCCACGGTCCCAACCAGCACGATCATCCTCGTTTCCTCGGCGATTGGACCAAATTGCTCGGCGAGCGTGGGCTCAAGGTGGACGGCTCGATGAATTTTCCTACCGCGGCCCAACTCGACGCGACCGACGTGGTGGTGATTTACGCGGCCGACGGGATGAAGATCACAGGCGCCGACCGCGCGAACTTCGAAAAATTCCTGCAACGCGGCGGCGGATTTGTAGTGATCCACGATGGGGTCGTGAGTGGTGATCAAAACGACTGGGCGAAACAAGTTCAGGGCGGATCCTGGCGCTGGGACGGCGAAAAGAAGACCCAATGGCACGAGGGCGAAGTGGGCCTCTACTTCGTGGATCAAGAGCATCCGATTACCAAGGGCGTCTCGAACTTCGACTGGAAAGATGAAGTCTATAACCAGCTCGACATGTCGCCCGACGTTCACGTGCTCGCGGTGAGCTTCGTCGATGTGTTCAATATCTGGCCGCAATTGTGGACTTACGAGAAGACTTGGATGGGCGGTTCTGCCCCGTATCGCGCCTTCGTCAGCATTCCGGGGCACGAGTATGATGTCTTCAACACGCCGCACTATCGGACGCTCTTGCTCCGAGGAATCGCCTGGGCGGGCAAACGGTCGAACGTCGACGAGTTTTGCACCCGCGAAGAATTGGCCTCGATCCAATATCCTGCCGGCGGTCCACGTCGGGCGGCCGATGCCATTAAAACGTTTCAGCTCCATCCCGAGTTCAACGTCACGCTGGCCGCGGACGAAACGGCGGCCGAGAAAATCATGGCGCTCGATTGGGATCCTCAAGGTCGCATGTGGGTCGTTGAAACGCCCGAGTACCCTGGCGGTCTCGACGTCAACAAAAACGACTTCAAAGCGTATTGGAATCGCGCACAGG
>DLVS01000083.1 GCA_003445095.1 Verrucomicrobiales bacterium | reverse complement strand
TATCAGCACGGCGAGGTTTATGTGCTGGATGACGGCGCCGAGACCGATCTCGACCTTGGTCACTACGAACGTTTCTCCAATTCCAAACTGACCCGACGCAACAACACCACCAGCGGTCAGGTGTACCAGCAAGTGCTCGACAATGAGCGAGCCGGCAAATACTTGGGCAAAACCGTCCAAGTGATCCCGCACGTCACCGACGAAATTCAACGTCGGATCACCTTGCTCGCCGATGAATCGAAAGCCGACATCGTCATCACCGAGATTGGCGGCACCGTGGGTGACATCGAAGGTTTGCCGTTCCTCGAGGCCATTCGTGAGTTCGCCCTCGATGTTGGTCCGCACAACGTGTGCTTCATCCACGTCACTTACGTGCCGTTCATCAAAGCCGCCGGAGAACTCAAAACTAAACCCACGCAGCAGAGCGTGGCCAAGCTGCGCGAGATCGGTATCGCCCCCAATGTCTTGGTCTGCCGTTGCGAACTGCCGCTCAACAAAGAGCTGCGGCAGAAGCTCAGCCTCTTCTGCAACGTGGCGTTCGAGGCCGTGATTGAAGAAAAGGATGTGGAACACTCGATTTATGAAGTGCCGCTGATGCTCCAACGCGAGCGCATGGACGACCTGGTGTGCCGTCAATTGCACATCGACGTGCCGCCCGCCAAAATGACGCATTGGCAGGACATCATCCGCCGCCTCGTCGCCCCGCAACATCGCGTGCGAATTGGAGTCGTGGGCAAATACATCGAACTTCAAGACGCTTATAAATCAGTCTATGAAGCGATCACCCACGGTGGCATCGCCAACGACTGCGGCGTTCGGATCGAACAAATCGAGGCTGAAGACATTGAGAAGAATGGCCCAGACCAGATCCTCAAAGATCTGGGCGGAATCCTGGTTCCAGGCGGGTTCGGCGAACGCGGTGCTGAGGGAAAAATCCTCGCCGCTAAATATGCTCGCGAACAAAACCTGCCCTACCTCGGCCTTTGCCTCGGGATGCAGATCGCCACGATCGAGTTCGCCCGCCATGTACTGGGCCTTACCGGAGCGCATTCGACGGAGTTCGACCCCGCGACGTCACATCCAGTCATCTGCTTGCTGGAAGAACAGCGCGAGGTGACCCGCCTGGGCGGCACCATGCGACTGGGTGCCCAACCTTGTCAGCTCAAGCTCGGAACCCGAGCGCAACATTTGTACGGCGCGTTCCTCATTCACGAACGTCACCGTCACCGCTACGAGTTCAACAACACCTACCGGAAACAATTCGAAGACGCCGGATTCGTGATTAGTGGAACTTCGCCCGACGGCGAACTGGTCGAAATCATCGAACTCAAGGACCACCCGTTCTTCCTGGCGTCACAGTTTCATCCGGAGTTCCTCAGCAAACCCAATGCGCCGCACCCACTTTTCCGGGGGTTCATCGCCGCGGCGCATCAGCGAATGCATCACCGACCGTTGTAAATAGACGTCCCAGTGTGCCGACGTTTGCGTGAGGGCGACTGAGGGACTAGGACCCGGATGATCTATGAAGCCGAAATTGCGGAGCACGAACCACGGATAAAGCTCGATGTACACCGATGACGAAAACGTGAGGGATGGGTTCACTCGTCGGATGGTCGGCCCAATTTCTCCGAGGTTTTCTAATCCGTGTCCATCTGCGTTCATCTGTGGTTCAACTGCCTTTTCCGTCGGCCAGGCGTCCCGGTCTACGCGGGCGAGGCCGCCCGCGCTCCGGTCGTCGTCGTACGAGCCGCGCCGGATTGATGCCTGGCCATCGGTGGCTGTAGCTAATTTTTTCGGATGATCGACTCCGCGCTCAATCCTCGAACTTCAACCGCGTTTCCGGTTCCGCGTCAGTCGCCTGTTTTGAGGCTGCTCGGATTCAGTTTTGTCGCGATGGCCGTGGCCGTGGCCTTCGTTCGGCTCTCAACGTCATCGCCGTCATCGGAGTGGATTCCCGAAACTCTTCTCCGCCACGAAGCCAGCCATCCCCAGGTTGCGCCCAGCGAACTCTGGCGCGACTGGGGGACCAACGCATTGCCACCGTTGTGCCTCTCACTGACCACCAAAGAATCCTCGGCCGCTCGGAGATTTCGGAGTGTGAGTTCCTGGTTGGCCTTCCGTCTCGATCTCCCGCAACTCAATCGGCCCGCTCCAGAAGCACTCCGCGCCGCTGCTGCGAACGCCCTTGGGTCGATCGGCCCGACCGCCGCTCTCGCTGTGGAAACTCTCACCACGGCTTTGCGACAAGAAACGGATCGGCAAGCTCGCCTCGAAGAAATCAAGGCCCTGGGTCAAATCAGGCGCGCCGCTTCCTCTGCCATGCACCTTTTGGAACAGCTACGTCACGGCGATGATGAAGAGCAGATCCGCCTCGCCCGAGAAGCCGTCGAGGAGATCGAACTCGCTGACCACCGATGACCACATGAGCTGGCCCTGAATATTGTGTCATGTGTGTTAGCCTGCCCGATGTCCGACCGACGGCAGGTGGTATTGAACGACTGGATCAGGCATCGCAGTCATCGGGTTCGAACATGGTCGGGTCGGAGGAAATGCTCTCGGCCAAGCTAGACAGTCGTGCCTGAATCTCTGACGTGTCGAAGCCCAGGGAGTCGAGCACCGCACAAACGCCGCAGAGAAGGAAACCAATGGCAGACCGTGAGACAGAGGCTTCGCGTTGGATAGCATCGAACGGCAAGAAGATTGTGAACTCGACATCCTTGTCGTTCTTGAAGACGGAAGGGCCACGAATCTCGTTGTCGCAGATGGTACGCTTGGCACTGATACGAAACATGAGCTCCCAATCTTCCCCATACCGCTGAGTGAACTTGGTTGATGATGTAACCAAAGCGGTGATCTCCTCGGACAAACGACGCTGAAAGTGATGCGAGAATGGAAGGGCAACGCCCGGCTCGATGTAGACTTGCCCGAAATGGACCTTCATTGCGACTGGTGGATGCGCGTCGCGATTCGTAATGCCGCAGCAGAGCAGCAGCAAACTTACGGAATCACTGGCTGGGTCCAGGCAGCTTCGGTCTCACCATTTCGATACGGGTTCGACTTCGGTTTGGAGGAGCGAATGACTGCACGGACATACAGTTCGTCCCCTCCCATTTCGTACGCAACCAAGGGTCCAGACTGCTCCGCCAAAATCTCCCCTACGTCGTCATCGTAACGATTGGTGACGCGAAGCTTTTCTCCAGCAGCGTTGCGCACGGGTTCATTCGTCGGATCAAAACCGCGACGGGTGCCGATAAACCGAGTCAAATATGTCACCCCAGGCTCGCTCGCGATCTCAATTCGCAAGGTCGCGCCCTCGCGACGGATGTCGTTCAACGTCACGCCGCTACTCGCGTAAAAGTCTCCCCGTTCGAGCGCCTGAATGAGTGACTCCGGCGTCAATTGGGGCGCCCGGACCATCACCCAACCACGACCAGGGTTACTCAATCCAACGGAGTTCGTGTGGTAGGAATGCGAATCATCGACGGCCAAACCGAACATCGGGGGCAGGCCCAGCACACCGAGGCGCCACGTCAGCACTATATCCCACATTCGTTCGACACTGGCATGGTTGGTGTCTCCTTCGTTGTTCACGGACGGATGGCCATTGTAGATTTCGAAAAAGCGCTCGCCTTCGACTCGCATCAAATCCTCGGCCGTGATCCCCCAACCAAAGTTAGGGTGATTGATATGTGGAAACATCGGTTGACCGGTCGCGGCGCGTTGGGCCAAGACGGCATTCACTGAGCGTTGCATCACGTCCAGCACGTTGGTTCCCCCCTGAAGCGAGATTCGGTTCCGCAAATTTGTCGCGTTCACATGCACCGGCGCGGTCAGATAGTGCCCGGTAATTTCCTCGGCAGGGATTAAGAGGAATTGCCCGGGCTGCTCCAACTGCGTTCGAAACTCGGCGGGGGGCTTGAGGCTAACTTCGTTCGTCCCCTTCCGTTGTCGTTGTTCGACCCAGTCTCTCCCAAAGCGCTGTAAGTACTTCGCCAACGATTTCCCACCAGCACGTTGTCCGTCCGTGGGAATCCAGACCTGGCCTTCGAGCGTTGTGTTGTGATCGGACAACGCGAGAAACTGGTATCCGTGATCACGATACCAGGCGGCGATCATTTCGGGATAATCATCACCGTCACTCCAAAATGAGTGCGTGTGCAGATTGCCTTTCCACCAGCGACCGCCACTCGTGGACGCCGTGGCGCCTTGTGGAAGGCTCCCGGTGATTTCGGCAAGCAAGGTGAAGAAGCCGCGCTTTCGCGCGCTGGACGCGAGAGACCAGTTTACCGGAACACTTTGGAATCCCTCATCGAAACCCTCGCCCTTCATCCGATAGTCGAAAACCCCCCAGCTCGCTCGCTCGGCGACCGCGGTAGTGAAGTTGTTTTCAGGGCGGTCGAAATCGAAGTGATCGTCCTCATTGAAGAGGATCGGCTTGGGCGCGGACGTGAGTGCGCGTGTCTGGCGAACCATTTCGCGGATGCGGGCTGGCTCATTCACTCCGTTCCCGTGCAACAGCAGAAAGTCGGAGGCCTGAGCCACATTGGTACCGGGGATCGTCCCGCCTCCGTAGCTCGTGCCGACTAGAAAACGCCGACCATCAGGTTGCTTGGTTCTGGCGCGCTTGATCAATTCAGTCACTCGATCAGGTCCCAGGATCGGGTGGTCATAACGGACGTTGCACTCGTTATTGATCTCAATGAGCACGTTTTGCCATCCCCCTGTGGAGAGCCAGGCGACAACATTGTCCACTCCACGAACGACGGCCGCTTCATCGCTCAATCGCTCGTCTTGACCGAAGTAAAAGAATCCAAGAATGACCACCATTCCGAGTTCGTCGGCCCGGTTTAGGATTCGCTCCAGGCGCGCGAGATAGTCGGGACGCAACGAACCGTCCGCTTCAAACGCGGAGTTGTACCACGGCTGTTCTCGAGAATATCCCTTCGGCGAACCTCCCTGCAGATTGAGCGTAACGGCCAACAAGCCGTGCTGTTTCCAGTGCGGCATGGCCGCAATGAACTCGCGGGTATTGCGTTCGGGATCCCACTGGCCGGTATCCGGATAGGCCCACTGCGCAACG
>DLVS01000381.1 GCA_003445095.1 Verrucomicrobiales bacterium | reverse complement strand
GCAGTCGAGACCTCAAGAAAGCCGAGCTCGAATTGCAGTTGGCCGTGGCCCTGGATCCGAAGTCCGCCACCGCCCAACTCGCACTGGGAATGTTCCAGTGGGGAAAAGGAGCCACGAACCAGGCGGAGCGAGCATTTCGTGCCGCCGCGCAGGTGTCTACTGCCGACGATCCTGCGCGCTTTAGATTGGCAAACTTTCTGTACCGGACCGACCGCCTCGACGAGGCCAAGAAGAACCTTGAGGAAATCACCAAGACCAGTCCTGAGCGCGCCGCCGCCTGGAACCTTCGCGCTGAGATCGCCCTGAAGGAACAGAACTTCGACGAATGCGGACGCTTACTCGACCGAGTCCTTGGCCAAACTCCCAACGATTTTGAAGCGCGCCTGCTGCAAGCCAAACTCCGCATGGCTCAAAAGAAGCCCGACCAGGCAGTCAGGGTGCTCAGTTCGCTTGCCCAGAATCTGCCCCGTTCCGGCGATATCCAATATCAACTCGCTCTCGCACACCTCGCGAATAAGGATATACCACAAGCCGCTTCGAGCCTCAGCAAAGCAGTCTCATTAGACACTAATAACGTCAGCGCGGCGCTGCTGCTGGCAGAGGTTAATATTTCGCGAGGCCAAACCACCACGGCAATTACCATGCTAACGGACCTGGTTCGCCGTGCGCCGAATTATCCACCGGCGCAGTATCTTCTAGGTCGAGCCTACGCCGTCAACGCACAATGGGACAATGCGATTGCCCTTTATCGCGACATGCGCACCCGCTTTCCGAAGGACCCCAACGTTCCGTTTCAATTGGGGATGATTCTGCGGCAGCGAAGTCAATTAGAAGAAGCGCGGAAAGCGTTTGAGGAGGCCCACCGCCTGGCACCGGACGACCCCGGCCCGGTCGAGCAACTGGTTGACCTCGACCTGGCAGCCAAGGTGCCCGCGAAAGCCCTCGCGCTGTTACAACCAGAGCTGGACCGACAACCCAAGTCATCTCGATTATGGATTTTGCGCGCTCGAATTTACGGCGCCGAGAATAACGCGCCCGGCGCTGAACTCGCGTTGGAGAAGGCAATCGAGTATGAGCCAGAAAGCTTGGCCGCCTACTTGATGTTGGCCGACGTCTATCTTCAATCCGGTCAGCCTCAACAATCCCTTAAACGATTGCAGGATTTGATCGAGAAAGACCCAAAGAATGCCAAGGCTCTCGTTTCCATCGGGTTGGTTCAGGCCCAGCTGGGCAAATTGGATGAAGCTCAAAAGGCCTACGAAGCCGCGCTTGACGCAAATCCCACTAACATGGTCGCGCTGAACAACCTCGCCTATTTGCTCGCGGAACAAAAAGGCCGTTTGGACCAAGCCTATGTTGTGGCTGCCAAAGCGCGCGAAGTGGCCCCGACGGACCCCACCGTGGCCGACACGATTGGATGGATCGAATATCGCCGGGGGAATTATTCCGAGGCACTTCGGCTATTGTCCGTGGCCCGAGACAAATTGGGCGGACGTCCCGAGTTTGAAGCTCACTTGGGACTGGTTTATTACATGATGGGAAAAGAGACGGAAGCTCGCCGCGCCCTCGACGCGGCGGTAAAAGCCTCTGACGCTTATCCCTGCCGAAGTTTGGTTGAGGCAAGGAGGACGACTCTAAGTACACTCGCTACCGCACCCAATGACAAGTTGATCGAAGCCCTGGAGAAACGCCGCACGGAAGATCCCCAAGACCTGATCGCTTACCTTCGCCTCGGTATGGCTTACGAGGTCGCGGGCGACATGACTCGAGCGCGTGACGCTTACGAGGCGGCGTACAAATTGAATCGGGCGGCCCTTCCCGTGATAAATCGACTCGTGGCCTTGGAAATCGACCACAACCCGAGCCGGGCGAATGAACTCGCACGCCAAGCCCAGAAATTGGATCCCAATGATCCGTACGTCACCCAAACTTTGGGACGCTTGGCATTGCGGTCCGGTGATGCATTTTCCGCGTTTGGCCTACTTCAGACTAGCACCCGCGAGCTCACCAATCAGCCGTCGGTTTGGTTGGACTTTGCCAGCGCGGCCTTTGGCACGGGTCGCCTGTCGGAAAGTGCTGAAGCGCTTCGGACCGTCCTGCGGATCGGGGGCCCGGCCCCAATGACAAATGCTGCACAAACATCACTAGCGATGCTGACGTTGGCCCAAAATCCCGCGGCAGCCGCCCAAGCCTATCCCAACATCCAACAGGCGCTCGCCGGGGATCCCGCCCTGGGCCCTGCGCAGTTCGCGCTAGCCATCGCCCTCGAGCAGCAGGGGAAATTCTCCGAAGCTCGGGACATACTTGAAAAGCTGGTCCAGCGCTTTCCCACGTTTACGCCCGGTATTCGCCAACTGGCGATCCTTTACGGTGAGCATTTAAATGATGATGGCAAAGCGTACGAACTCGCGACGAAAGCCCGGGTCACGTTCCCCAACGATGATGTGTTAGCCAAGACTCTGGGACGCCTCTCCTACCGGCGCGGTGATTTTCGGTATGCGGTTCGCCTCTTTTCGGAAGTCGCCCGCAATCAACCTCGAGACGCCGACGTCCAGTTCCAATTGGGCCTCGCGTATCTGCGCCTCAAGCAACTTCCTGAAAGTCGGGCGGCCCTTGAAAAAGCGATCGCGATCGACCCCAAGGGGTCGTTCGTTCCGGAAGCCAAGCAACTGCTCGCAGACAACAAGCCAGGCTAAGACGCCCGGAACTGCATTACCACCGGCCTGCCCACCGTCTTCCGGATCAGAAAGCGATGCGATCCGGTTAAATCTGCCCCGCCATCACCCATGGTTCGCCTGAAGGAGATTGCTGCCGCCGTTGGCGTCTCGACGATGACCGTTAGTAAGGCGCTGCGAGACAAACCAGATGTGGCCGCGGCCACTAGAGAGCGGATTCGGCAATTGGCACGAGACATGGGCTACGTTCCCAATGTCAGTGCGCAGCAATTACGCACCGGACAAACTCGCCTGCTTGGCCTAGTAATTTCAGCGGCTACAAATCCAATCAACGCGCGCCTGACGTTGGCGATCGAAGAAAACGCCCACGAGATGGGATTTGATGTGGTGTTCGCCCAGACCTTAAATCG
Source organism: Verrucomicrobiales bacterium (assembly GCA_003445095.1). Taxonomy (GTDB): domain Bacteria; phylum Verrucomicrobiota; class Verrucomicrobiia; order Limisphaerales; family UBA9464; genus UBA9464. The sequence continues at coordinate 708 of DLVS01000381.1, read as the reverse complement.
TCAAGACCGCGAAGAAGCTGTTCTCCACCGTCTGATTCGGCGACGAGTGGACGGAATCTTTCTGTCACCGGTATATAGGATGGATCCGACAGCGCTGGTCTACGAAGAACTCGCGCGCCGCCGGATTCCGGTGGTGATTCTTGGGCAGCGGGCCCCCTTTTGTGAACAATTCTCGGCCGTTGAAACCGACGACACGCACGCCAGTTCCGAAATAACCCGACATTTGCTGGGGCTGGGACACCGCCGCATCGCGTTTCTCACCGGACCGCTAGTTTCGCCTTCTGCTCAGGAAAGGCTCTCTGGCTATCGGCGGGCCTTGCAAGAAGCAGGTCTCCCGCAGGACGACCGCCTGGTTTTCAACGCTGGCGCAACGGTCGAAGAAGGAGCGGCAGCCGCTCTCCAGTTTCTCAGCGAAGGCACCGGAGCCACCGCTCTTCAATGCAGCCACGACCTCGTCGCTATCGGTGCCGCTAACGCACTCCTCAATCAAGGCTTTCGAATTCCACAAGACCTTAGCATTGCTGGCTTTGGCAACATCCTAGCCGCGGAACATTTTCGCGTGCCTTTGACAACGGTACGCCAGCCGAAGTTCCGATTGGGTGCCGCGGCCATGGAGGCAATGCTTAAGTTATTTCGGGGTGAACACACCATTCTCCAGCGCCTCTCCGCGCCGCTGGAGATTCGGGCCAGCACTGGTCCGGCACCCAC
>DLVS01000839.1 GCA_003445095.1 Verrucomicrobiales bacterium | reverse complement strand
GGCAGATCGGTAACGTCCTGCATCGGCGCGAGGGCGAGTAGCGGCTCGGGCCGGCGGAGGAGTTGATCGAACTGACCGGAGGCGTTCAAGACCGCGAGACCCTAAGCCGCATTTCAAATCGATGCACCCGCGTTGCAACCGTGCTTCGACTGGAGAAAAGGACCCCGATGGTGAATGCCTGGCCACGACTCATCCCGGCTGGAGTTCAGACAGTATTAGGTTCTCCGCCGGTTGCTTTGCGGGTTTCGCACCCTTAGCATGCTCGTGGTCTTGGAAGGGTGGGGCATCGCTGGTGGCGCAAGCCGCTGGAGGAAAGTCCGAACTCCTGAGGGCGCGGGGCCGCGGAAACCGGTCACAGTCGGCGCAAGCTGATGACGACCGGCCTGACCGCGGGCGCGGTTGACGAAAGTCGCCACGACAGACAGTGCCACAGAAAATAAACCGCCTCGGTCGAAAGGCTGAGGTAAGGGTGAAAAGGCGGAGTAAGAGACCACCGCCCGGCGAGTAATCGTCGGGGCAAGGAAAACCTCCCCGGGAGCAAGGCCAAATAGGGAACCTCGACGCGGCCCGCGTCAGGTCCGCGAAAGCGGACGGGTTCCGGGTACCGGCCGCCGAGATGAATGTTGCCCACCCACGACCGCAAGGTCGCGGGCACAGAATTCGGCTTATAACCCTTCCAAGACCTCGCTCCTCGATTTTGGCGCTTTCCCGTCGCTCCGGGACTGCCGAGAGTTTCCCCTCACGTGAGTCATCCAATTCTCGTTACGGGCGGCGCGGGATTTGTCGGGTCCCATTTGGTTGAACGTCTGCTGAAAGACGGCGAGACCGTCGTGGTTTTGGACGACTTCTCGACCGGAGACGCGGCCAATCTCGCCGCAGTGTCCGGACACCCTCGGCTGCGCGTGGTCCACGGCCGCGTGTCCGAGCATCCTGGCTTGGTCGCGCTGGTCGCGGAATGCGGATTCATCTTCCACTTGGCCGCCGCGGTCGGGGTGGAGTTGGTCGTCAATTCGCCTATTCGTACCATTGAAACAAACTTAAACGAGACGGAGGCGATCCTGATGGCTGCGGCAGCAGAAGGGGTCCCGTGTTTGTTCGCTTCCACTTCGGAAGTGTATGGCAAGAGCAGCCGACCGGAGTTTTCGGAGGAGGATGACTTGCTGATCGGGCCCCCGACTCTCGGACGCTGGGGCTATGCCTGCTCGAAGCTGATGGATGAATTTCTCGCGCTGGCCTATATGCGAGAACGCGGACTTCCGGTCACGATTGCGCGCCTCTTCAACACGGTGGGACCGCGACAAACGGGTCGCTACGGCATGGTGTTGCCTCGATTCGTGGCCGCCGCGTTGGCGGGCGAGCCAATCCGCGTCTATGGCGATGGCGGACAATCCCGATGCTTTTGTCACATTGCGGATGCCGTCGAAGCATTCTCTCGGTTGCGGCAAGTTCCGGCGGCACGCGGTGAAGTCGTGAATGTGGGGCACGACGAACCCATCAGCATTCGCAAACTCGCTGAGCGGGTTCGCGACCAGTTGGGATCACGATCCACGTTGGAGTTCGTCCCCTACGAAGCCGCGTACGCCGCTGGTTTTGAAGACATGCGGCAGCGGAAGCCGGCCCTGGCCAAACTCGAACGGCTCACTGGTTTCCGCCCGCGTCGCACTTTGGATGAGATCATTGCCGAGGTCGCCGAGACACTTCGACAAACTTGAAACGGTCGGCATCGGATCGGTAGCCTTGGCGGCACATGTTTTCGCACGTAGTGATCTTTTGGACCGATCCGGCCCGTCCGACGGCCGCTGACGAATTGATTGCGGGCGGAGAAAAGTACCTCAAGCCGATCCCTGGTGTTCTCCACTTTCACATGGGCAAAATGGTCGGAAGTCATCGCCCGGTGGTGGACCAGAGTTATCAGGTTGCCTTGAACTTGGTGTTCCCGGACAAAAAATCCCAGGACGACTATCAGGTCCATCCCGAGCACCTCAAGTTCGTGGAACATTGCCGGGCCCTCTGGCAGCGCGTCGTGGTGTACGATTTTGCCTGAGACTGCACGATCGCGCTTTTCGCGGTCCCTGATGAAGCTCCTCGTATTTGCGCACGTTCCTCCGCCTCACCACGGGCAGAGCCAAATGGTGCAATACATCGTCGAGGGCCTGCGGGCACGACCAGAACTCGGGATCGAGGTGTTCCACGTCGATGTTCGGCTGTCGGACGACCTTCGGGATGTCGGCGCTGCGCGAGGCGGCAAGGTACCGGCGTTATTACGTTACTGCGCTCAGGCTCGGAAATTGGGCCGGCAACACGGGATATCGGCCCTTTATTATGTTCCCAGTCCCCCTCGCCGGACACCGCTGTATCGCGATTGGATTGCTCTGGCGCGGCTTCGAGGAACGTTTCCGCACCTGATCTATCATTGGCACTCTGCCGGACTCGGCGATTGGTTGGCCCACTCTGCCTCCTGGTGGGAAAGGCTCATTTCTCGACGGCTATTGAGCCGACCAGCGCTGTCCCTAGTGCTTGCAGAAGTATTGCGACCCGATGCCGAGCAGCTCGCCTCCGAACGAACGGAAGTCGTGAACAATGCAGTCGCGGATCCGTGCCCCGATTTTGGGAACGCGGTCGTGCCCTCGCGTCAGATCAAACTGGAACAGCGACGCGCCCGAGGAGGTGAAGTGCGGGTTCTCTTTCTGGCCCTCTGTTCTACCGACAAGGGACTATTCGA
>DLVS01000491.1 GCA_003445095.1 Verrucomicrobiales bacterium | reverse complement strand
GCGGTGCAAGGATATTTGAAGGGGCGCGTCTTAAGGTCCAACTGGCGCAAGGATCGCCCTTGGGGATCGCGCGGGCCCGCCGCTTCGAATGCTTTGGCGAACTCATCGCCGCCGCGCACCGGCGCCGTCAACGGGGCCTCTTCGGTAAACAGCAAATACCGCAAGAACGCTTCCAACGGGCTCTTGATATAATTGCAGTGCCCATAGGCCTGCAGTTGCATCGTCGCCTCGTAATTCAGTCGCGTGAGAAAGTTATGCATGTGTACCTGGTGCTCGAGCACCATCAACGCGACGATGTCGCTCGTGGCCGCGGGATACCGGTTCGGATCAAACGGAGGAGGGAGGTCAACGAGCGTCGGTTTATTGCCGGCAAAGTTGGGCTCACGCTCCTGACGAGCAAAGGCTTCGGCACCGATTAAGTTGCCCCGATGAGTCTGGTCTCCGTGCGTGCCGGTGACGAACCATCCTCCCCAGCGATCCGCCAACGCTGTGCGGTGCGTGATGAGTTCACTGCCGCTCAATTGGTCAGTGACGCCCCGTTCGTCAGTGGCGAAGGAACGGAGTAAATGTCCTGGCACGCCCATGGTTTTAGCGCCCGCGTGACATTCGAGACAATTGTCAGTGCGAGTCACGTGCGTTCGATTCGTTCGAATGTTTTCGAAGCCATAAAACACGGCGCCCAATTTAGGATCCGCCATTGAAATTTCGAGGAGTGGGGATCCGGGGACGTACCCGACATACACGTCGTCATTGAAAAAAACCGCTCGAGGTGTGGACGGTGAAATTCGGTCTCGCTGAAAGGAAGTCTTGGAAAAGACCAGGGTCTGCGAAGCCACGGGCACCTTCAATGCCTTCAATAGGGCGAGCAAATAACCATGGCGTTCGTCCCACTCCATCGACGCCGTCCCAGAGTCCCATTCGGCCTGGAGGCGGGCCACCGGCCCCGTGGCCGGCGTCTTGCCATATTGGAGAGGTCCCTCTTCAAACGGCACCAAATGGGTCGACCCTTGGAAGTCATCCGCACGCAACGCCGCGCTTACCAGTGTTGACACGGCGAGCGCCAATCCGGATGAGAGCACTCGCCCCCGGTAGGAACACAACGTTCGGAACATGCGGACAATTAGCATCATCGAATTCAGCTTAAGGACAAGTGGCCCTTCGTTCTTTGACCAAGATCAATCATTTTTTGTCCGACGGATGGCACGAAGACGCTCACTGAGAGGTCATTCGTCATCTCCGACAATCACCGTCGCGGAAGCCTCAAAATCGTTCGCCCCGTCACATTCGGGCCGGCGCGGCGAGGCCCTGGAGAAAGTGTCATCATTGGAAGGTGAAATTTGCGGGCGGACTGACGAGCGGCAAACAGAATCAAGGGGTTGTTGCGCGGGCCAAATCCGGACCCTACGCGGACCACAAAGACGGAACGCGAGATCGTGCCGCAGCTCCAATGCCGCAATCCACTGGCTCGGGAACGAGCCGAGAACAAACTTTCCGGCTCCCGCTTTTTGGAGTCGCCCCGTACCGTCGGCTCGTGCAGACGCGTCTCCTTGGCCGGACCGGCCTTCGGCTTCCTATTCTCGGTTTTGGTGCGAGTTCGCTCGGCCAAGAATTTCGTAGCGTGACCGTCGACGAAGCGCTTCGAAGCGTTCGGGTAGCCCTAGAGTGCGGGCTCAATTTCATCGACACTTCACCCTTTTACGGGCGCGGAATGAGCGAAGTATTGCTGGGAGTCGCGCTGAAAGGCGTCCCGCGCGACAGTTACACTCTGTGCACCAAACTCGGCCGATACGATCTCACGCATTTCGACTTCTCTCCAAAACGCGTGGCTGAATCGGTGGACGTCAGCCTGCACCGCCTGGGTACCGATCATTTGGACATCGTGCTCTGCCATGACATCGAGTTCGTCGAAATGCAGCCCATCGTGGACGAAACGATCCCGGCGCTGCGTCGGCTGGTGCAGGCAGGGAAGGTTCGGTTCATCGGATTCAGCGGGTATCCGCAAAAAATCTTCCGGTTCATCAGCGACCAGACCGACGTGGACTGCGCGTTGAGTTACAACCAATACACCCTGCAAAACACCCGCTTCGCCGACGAAACGGTTCCTTATCTGAAAGCCAAAGGTGTGGGAGTGATGAACGCGGGACCGTTCAGTGCGCGGTTGCTCACTCGTGCCCCGTTGCCGGCCTGGCTAAAGGAACCCGAGCCGGTGAAGACGGCCGCTCGAGCGGCAGCGGAGTTGTGCGCGAGCCGAGGCGTGGACATTGCGAAGCTTGCGCTTCAGTTCTCCTGCGCGAATCCGGATATCACGACAACCATCGCAGGCAGCGCCAACCCAGAAAACATCCGCCGCTGGGCAGAGTGGATCGCTGAGCCTATCGATGCGGAACTCTTGCGCGACGTGCAGTCGATCTTCGCGCCGGTAAGGAACATCGGGCACAAAGAAGGGTTGGAGACAAACAACTGAGTTAGCATCCGATAAGCGGATTGGACCCGAATTCCGTTCCGCACCTGACGGTGGCGATTTGTGGGTCGGGAAGCTCCAAAAATTCGGACGCGAATTGGGACTACGAACTTTGTAGGAGTCGACGTGAGGAGGCTCCATCTCGATGCCCAGGCGTGTGGTAGGGCCACGCAAGTCAGAGTCTCGTGACCTCGTCTCCTACAGTCCATGGGAAACAGACGCCAGGGGCACGTGTCCCCAGAACTACTTTGGCTTCGCGATATAGCCGTGATGAAGGCCCATATAGTACGGAAGCAGAAACACCGTGCCGGCCCCCAAGGTCCCGCCATTTCCCTGGTAGTCCAACGTCCACGGATCCGTGTTCCAATGATCGAAATCCCGGTTTTCGACGGGTAATACTTTTTGGTTGACCCGCCAGCCGCGTGGCCGTCGATCAGGAACCACTAAGTCGATCGAGTTTTGACGAGGGAGGCGGCGGACATCGAGGCGATGGCTGTTCTTCGCCGACCGATCGAGTCGGTCCAGCGAAATGCCGCGCAGCGTGGCGGCCGAATCCTCCAACCATCCATGCCACGGCGACAAATCGAACCGACCCCATTGATTCGTCAGCGTTTGGTCCAGTCCCACCGCGGCATAAGCGAAATTGAAGAACGGATTCAGCTCGGGCTGTTCCAGCAGCCAAAGATTGTGGAAGGCCAAGCGCAGTTGCGTGCGCAACCGCTCGTCCCGCGAGTACCGAAGTAAGTTATAAAAACACATGAACGC
>DLVS01000126.1:4562-12148 GCA_003445095.1 Verrucomicrobiales bacterium | reverse complement strand
GAGCTGTTGGTGGTGATCGCCATCATTGCGATTCTTGCTGGAATTCTGTTGTCGGCCTTGGCGCGGGCGAAAGCCAAGGCCAATCAAATCAAATGCGTCAGCAACCTTAAGCAGGTGATCCTCGCATTCCAACTCTATGCCGATGACCACGCTGATACCTATCCGCTTTGTCGGGACTGGGCTTCGGCCGGCGGCAAGGATGGAACCTATGATTTGTTCGTCGCGATGACCAACAAGCCGCTCTATCGCTATCAAGGCACGCCCGAGATTTTTCGGTGTCCGGCCGACCGAGGCGATATCTTCTACGAGCGTAATTTTGGCAAGAAGGCCACCAACTGTTACGTGCAGTATGGCACGAGTTATCTGATGGAGTGGGCTGCGGACTTTGTCCGGGTGAAACGGATCACGGGCAACATTGCAGCCGCGCGCACGGCGTACGACGGTAACTCGATGAAGTCCTCCGAAGTCGCCCTGAGCGCGGCCAACAAGATGATGATCGGCGATTGGCCGTGGCACCCGAACCGCGGCTGGGACGATCGCAAAAGCCAATGGCATAACGTGAAGGGCAAGAGCCTGTCGGTGATGGCCTTTGGCGACACTCATGCTGAGGCGTACAAATTTCCCCTGAAAAAAGAGACTGATCCATTCTGGCAGATTAAGCCCGATCCAGGCTTTACTTGGTGGTGATGGATCTGGATAAGCTGTGGCCCATGTCCCCCCTTACTCGCGCGGTCGCACTCCGTACCCGCCCGCTGGCACATGGATTTACCCTTATCGAGCTGCTGGTGGTGATCGCAATTATTGCAATCTTGGCGGGCATGCTGTTGCCGGCGCTGGCCAAAGCGAAGGACAAAGGAATGGCCGCGGCCTGCCTGAGCAACACGAAGCAGATCGGCATCGCCATCATCATGTACGCCGACGACAACCGAGATGTGTTTCCCAATCAGTGGTGGGCGGTTGGGCCTTACCGAAATTCTCGAGGAAAGAACTGTGGTGGTGAATGGCAGCGTACGCCCGCGAGCGTGCTCTCGAATTATACCGGCGCGCCGCGCATCTGGGTTTGCCCGAAGAAAAAGCGAGGTCTCACCTACAAGACCGAACCCGGGAACTTCGATCCAACGATTACCGGTTTTCTTTCTTACGGGTTCAACTACTTGGGAGTGTTCGGTGGCGACGGCGGACAGACCCGCGCGTTCAAGTCATCGCAAGTAGCGCGCCCCACCGAGGTCGTCGCGGTCACGGAATGCAGTGGCAGCGACAACCCCAAGGAAATCGGCGGCGGCATTGGCAACGAAAAGGCCGATGCGGCGTGGCTGGATGGATACTGGGCCAATGGCTCCTTCCCCAATCAGACCGCACCCAAAGGGAATCAGAACTACCGGTTTCAGTCGCAGATGAAGAAACATAATCAGCGGGTGAACACCGTGTTTGTAGACGGTCATTCCGCCGGCAACAAACCGAGCCGGCTCATCTGGGGGCAGTTCTATGGAATCTTCACCGGGACTACGATCCCCGGCGCTAACAAACGCTGGGACGGTCCGGTAGCCAATGCCACGTTGGACGCCGCGGACGTGCCGCCATGAGCCCACGGCGAAAGGCGTCGAGTCGCGGTAACTTCCGGTGAAAGTCCAGCAACCAACAGTTGGTTTGCGCGGCCATTCCAGTGATGATTTCCCTCCATGAAGAAAACGCCTAGTTCTGCAGGTGGCCCGCCTCCGTTGGTGGTTGCTCCCGCTCCACCCGAACGCCGAGTCGTCATTGAGCGCCCCATCCGGGGTCGCTCCGGATCAAAACATCCGTTGGATCCCCGGGAGTATTCGGGCGCGCGCGATGCCCGCGGCACGGCGAGCCGCGCTGAGATCCGACGCGAAAGTCCGCGAGTTAGTGCGCCGCGAGCCTCTAATCGCACAGCCGAGCGGGGCGGTCAGCCCCGTAGCCACAAGTCGACCCGAGCGAAGTCTTCCTAGGCGTTCGAGGCGACGAGACTCTGACTTCCTTTGGAGCGCCACCGCGGCGATCGCGTCTCCTCGCGTCGCCTCCTACCGCGCGCGCGGCTCCCGCAAAACGGTTGCCGGATCCGTTTCCGCGTAGTCGTGCGGTTTGAAGCCTAGGTGCTGCACCAGACCATCCGCATCGTACATCGTGAACTTGGGCCAGCTCTCCTCCCGCGGCTTGTAGCCCGTCGCGATCGCCCACGGTTGGCCCTCTAGTTTCACGTCTTCCACAATCGTGTTGTTGGCAAACCGAATCCGACGATCACAGGCGAATACTCGCTGACCCTTATCGAAGATCGCGAATCGGCCCGACTCCGCGTCGTCACCCATCGAGGCACTGACCGTCATCGTGTTCAGGTTCTGTGACAGATATTGGGCTAAGCCTGCTAAGGCCGTGGCGTCGGCCTCTTCCCACAAGAGTGGACCATCGATCGTGATCACGCCCTCCTTGGGTGCGTTGACCACGAAGCGCCCCGAGTCCAGCGCCCCCGCGGTCGTGACTCGGGTGGGGGTGAGCGATTTCTTCTGCACGTCCCGCCAGTAATTTACGGTCAATTGGACCACCGCGGCGTCGTTCGTACCTTTCACCAATAACCGCATTCCGTCGTCATCGGGTAATGTCCACGGGGCAAAGGCAGCGGCGGTGATCTTGTCGGCCTCTGTGGCGAAGCGCATTTGGCGCCGCACACGAGCTACGCAGGCATAAAACGCAACCAATGAAACGACGACGATCCAAGCGGCCGATTTGGCAAACGCCAACCAGCTCTCCTTATCCTCGGCCGGTGCGGGAGCGGCCACCGGCGCCGTAACTCGCGGGCGGCCGGACGGAATTGGCCTGGGGGGCGGCGGTTGGGGAATGTCCGTGGTTGGTCCAGTCGCATGGGGTGTCTCAGACGTACTGAGCCGCACTCGCACCACCGGCGCGGTAGGAGCCGGTGCCGACGCGGCCAGCGCCTGACGAATGAGGGCATTCGCTTGGCCCGTGCTGTCCGCGCCGCACGCCGGACACTCCACCGGCTGGGGCATTTCGCCATTCACGGGTTCGACTTCGAACGCGAATTTCTGTCCACAAGGACAAAGGATTTTCAGGTCCATAATAATCTGAGTTCAGCGATCCACCTCCCCCATGACGATGTCCACGCTGCCTAGAATCACCACGACATCAGCAATCGTGCGACCCAAGCACATGTCTTCGAGCACGGTAAGATTGATGAAACTGGGCGGGCGAATGCGGTACCGATACGGATTCGGCCCGCCATCACTGATCAGGTAAAACCCAAGCTCACCCTTGGGGGATTCGATCCGCCCGTATGCTTCGCCAGGCTTGGGACGGAACCCGCGCAATTTCGCCTTGGGATCCACAATCGGTCCCTCGGGAATTGCCTCAAGTGCCTGCTCCAGGATCTTCAGTGACTCGCGCATCTCCAGAACGCGAATCATGTAGCGGTCGTAAACGTCGCCATGCTCGCCCAACGGAATCCGAAACTCGAAGCGGTCGTAGATCCCGTACCGATCTACTTTGCGAATATCATAGTTCACCCCAGAGGCCCGGAGCATGGGCCCCGTGATGCCCGCGTTGACCGCGAGCTCCGGAGTGAGGGCGCCGACTCCTTGGGTGCGCGCGAGGAGGATTTCGTTGGTGGTGAGGAGCGCTTCGAACTCGTCGAGAAATTTGGGGAAAGCCGCCACGCACGTACGCGCCGCCTCCAGCCAACCCGCTGGCGCGTCGTTGCGACAGCCGCCAAACCGCATGTAATTGCACATCATGCGGGCGCCGGTCAGCGCTTCGAACAAATCGAGAATCTTCTCCCGCTCCCGAAAGGCGTACATGAGCGGCGTCCCCAATGCGCCCATGTCTTGGAGCAAAAAACCGGAGACGCAGGCGTGATTCTGCAGCCGCGTCAGTTCTGCAGTGATGACGCGCAGATATTCGGCGCGTTCCGGAACCGCGAGCCCGGCCAGCTTCTCCACCGTCAACGAATAAGCCCAGTTGGTGGTGAGCGAGCAAAAATAGTCGAGCCGATCAGTGTACGGCATCGCGGCCAAATAACTGGCGCCTTCCGCGATCTTCTCGTGGTTTCGGTGGAGATAGCCGAAGACTGGCTTTAATTTCACCACTCGCTCACCGTCCAGAGTCGCGTCCATCCGGAAGACGCCGTGGGTGCTGGGATGCTGCGGCCCGAGCGAAACCTCCAACAGTTCGCCGTCGAGCTCCGAACCGTCAGGTCCGAATCGCGGCTGAAACGAGGCGGCGGAAGGTTGCACGGCCGGAATCATCATCAGGGGCGCGCCAAAAGTCGGTCACGAAAGGTTTCCGCTGAAGTCAGAAATAAAACCCCAGGTCGGTCGAGGGAAAATGTTGGGGCGATCTCGGTCCGGCGGAACTTGGATGAGAGGAACTATCGAGTATTCCGCGCCGTTCAATTGTTCGTTGGCCTTCTTGAATTGGCATCCTAAATTTTGGGTCATGAAGCTCAACCGACGAACCGCCAGCGCCTTTACATTGATCGAGTTGCTGGTCGTGATTGCGATCATCGCGATTCTCGCAGGAATGCTTCTTCCCGCGCTTTCGAAGGCTAAGACCAAAGCCCAGGGTATTGCCTGCTTGAGTAACCTGAAGCAATTGCAACTCGCCCACATCATGTACCCGGGGGACAACGGTGATCGCCTGACCGCGCCGGGGAACTCGCGCGATGAGCCGTATCAATGGGTGGGCGGTTGGTTGGGTTGGCCCGGGCCATATCCCAGCGACAACACCAACATGCTGATGATCATGAGCGAGACGAACTCGAAATTCGCCCGGTATTTGCAGACGGGCGGCGTGTACAAGTGTCCGGCCGATCTCAGTAAGATTAACCTGGGCGGAAAGAAATATGCGCGAGTCCGCAGTATGGGGATGAGCCAGGCGATGGGAGGTCCGGGCGAATGGCTGCCGCCGGGTTCGAGCATGGTGTCGAACCAAAAGCGTTATAAGACCTTCTACAAGAGCACGGATCTCGCGGCGGTCGGCGCCAGCCAGTTGTGGGTCCTTTTGGACGAACATCCCGACAGCATCAATGCGGGTGGCTTCGCCAACATGATGGTGGAGAACCCGGGCGCGGCGCGGATCATCGATTATCCGGCGAGCTATCATAATCGGGCGGCGGGAATTTCGTTTGCCGACGGCCACGCGGAAATCCGCAAATGGGTGGATCCGCGCACGGTCCAACCGGTGAAATTCTACGAGATGCCGCTCAACGTCGCGTCGCCCAACAACAAAGACATGATCTGGCTCTCGGAGCGGACCTCGGTAAGGAATCAGTGAGATTGGCCCGCGGCAATTCCTCAACGGGCGGAGGACTTTGCCGACCGAGGCTGAACGGTGACCACGGCGCTCATGCCCATCCGAAATGGTCGCTGGGTATCGGAATTTTCCAGGTTGATTCGCACCGGAATGCGTTGCGCGAGTCGAACCCAGTTCAGGGTTGGCCTGACGTCGGCCAGCGCGCCGGCTGCCGATCCATCAGCAACTCGAACCGCCCAGCCGACGCCCTGGATCGTCCCGCGGAATCGTGCGCCGGGATACGCCATGAGAAAAACGTCGGTCTCGAGCCCCGCCTGGAGGGACTCCAGATAAGTCTCGCGGAAGTTGGCGATCACATACCAACGCTCCGTGTCCACTAAGACGAACAGGGGTTGACCGATCTGCGCATATTGGCCCACGGCGATATTCAGGTTGGCGACTCGAGCCGTGAACGGCGCGTGAACGCGACAGTAATCCACGTTTAGACGCGCGGCCGTAACCGTGGACTCCGCCGCGCTAATCCGGGCATTGAGGCTGCCGAACTGCCCCAGCAAATTCTGCTGTTGGAGCAATGTCTGACGTGCCTCTTCCAATTGGGCGGTCGCAGTCCGCTGCCGCGCGCGGGCCAGGTCCACCGTCCCGACGTCGATCGCCTGGTCCTTGAGCAAGGGTAGATACCGATTCAGATCGCTGTTCGCGAGGACGAGGTCCGCCTCCCGCGCGGCGACCGCAGCCACGGCGCTGCTGACGGAATTAGACATCGCACTGAGTTCGCTTTTGGCCAAAAGCAGCGCGGCTTGCGCTCCGGCGAGCGCCGCTTCGTATGGTTGTGGATCAATCACAAAAAGGAGGTCGCCTTGTTTTACCTCCTGGTTGTCCACCACGTGGAGTTCGATGAGCGGTCCGGCCACATGGGGTGCGATCCCGACGAGGTTGGCCCGCACTTCAGCGTCATCGGTCCGCGGATGATGGAAATTCAGTCGCGTCACGTAGTACGCCAAGGCGACCGCTCCCATCAGAATTGCAATTCCGAGGATTCGTCCGACGAAACGAAGCACGGGAGGATCTTGAGTCTCGGTCATGGAGTTACGGTCCGAACAACCCCAGCCAAACTGCACACGTCAGCGAAAGGGCCAAGGCGGGATAAATCAGCACTAACGGGCCCAAGTGACGCTCGATTCGGGTGGCCGCGAATAGCCAGCGAAGCAACGACGTAAACAATATTCCCAGCACCAAGCAAATTACCCAGGCGGGGAAGAACGAGCCATAGAAGTTGACGACGGGGTCGCATCCGGTGGTAAGCGGCACGACCAACACCAGCGCAAATACAGGGGGAGCGGGCAGCTTTATCATTCGACCGAATGGTGCGGTGGTGTCTGGGGCCGGATCGATTGGCGTTGGCGCGCGGATAATTCAAGATTCGATCCGGGCACGTCAACGTCGCATCCCGATTCGGGGTGATTCCTCCAGTGAACGCTGCCCACGGCGATGGTTGGCCTGATCGAACTCGCATGGCGAATGTTGCGAGTTCATGCCCTGGCTTGGACAAGGCGGCTGGGGTCGGTACGTTGGCCCGGTGTTGGGGTTGACGGATCGAAGTTGGTTCGCCGTGGCTGTCCTCGTTTATGGCGTGGGGGCCGCCTACTCCGTGCTGCTCTGGCGGCGCGGATTTCGGCGCGATGATTGGGTTCTCTACAGTGTCTTGGTGGTGGGGGCCGTTTTGCACACGGCGGCGATGTTTCTGCGTGGCTTCTCCATTGATCGCTGCCCGATCAACAACTTGTTCGAAGCGACGATGTTCATTTCCTGGACGATCGTAGCCAGCTTTCTCGTGTTGGGACTTTGGCCCCGGCTGCGGTTCCTTGGGGCGTTCGCCTCGCCTCTTTTGTTAGCCTTGGGAGTATTCGCGCTGTTCCCCCTGCTGGACGAACGAGGGCCTAAACCTGCGTTCGTCCACGGCTGGGAGAGTCTCCATGCGGCTTCGATCTTGCTGGCTTACGGGGCATTTGGCTTGGGCGCCATTGCGGCGCTGATGTACCTGTCGCAAGAACACAACCTCAAGTTCGACAAGACGCGCGCCGTTTTGGCTCTGTTGCCGCCGATTCAACGAATGGAGAGGGTCACTCAGGCCCTGCTGTGGGTGGGCTTGGGGCTGCTTACCGCCGGGCTACTCGTCGGGGTCTGGTGGCTCCGAGAACAGCGCGGATACTATTTGTCCGGCGACCCCAAAGTAGTGTGGTCGTTGGTGGTCTGGTGCGCTTACCTCGTGTTGCTTTGGGTTCACGGTCGGCCCATGGCCGGTGGGCGCC
>DLVS01000126.1:801-4258 GCA_003445095.1 Verrucomicrobiales bacterium | reverse complement strand
GCTCGCGCGTTTGCGGTCCGCCGGCCTCGCTCGCGAAGCGGTGCTGATCTCCACCTGCAATCGCGTCGAACTTTATGCCGTCACCGACCATCCTCTGACCGAAGCCGAACGGTCTCTGCGATGTTTCTTGTCGGCGGATCGGGCGGTCGTCACTTCTCCCGACTTAGGATGGTACATCCACGGTGAGGAAGCTGGGGTGGTCCACTTGTTCCGCGTTGCTAGTGGGTTGGATTCACTGGTGCTGGGCGAGACCGAAATCCTCGGTCAAATCAAACAAGCCTACCACGTCGCCCTCCAAAATGGCCACACCGGCCGAGTATTGAACAAGCTGTTTCAAGCCGCCTTCAGCACCGCGAAGCGCGTCCGCAGCGAGACTCAGATTCAGCGGGGCAACACCAGCGTGGCGTCCGTCGCCGTGGAACTCGCGGAGAAGATTTTCGACGGATTGCGGGGACGCGAAGTAATGGTGATCGGCGCGGGCGATACCTCCGAGAAAACTGCCCGGGCGCTGGTCAGCCGCGGCGCGCGCTCCGTCCTCGTCAGTAACCGCTCGTTCGCTCGGGCTGCGTCCCTGGCTGAAGAACTGGGCGGCCGCGCCATTCATTTCGACGATTGGGAACGCGAGTTTTCCCGCCTCGACATCATCGTGAGCAGCACCAGCGCGCCCCACTTCATTCTGGATCGCGCCCGCCTGGCGGCCCTCCTTCACCACCGGGCGGCGCGACCGTTGCTCCTCATCGATCTCGCGGTGCCCCGCGACATGGATCCGGATGTGAAACAGCTCGACAACGTGTTTCTGGCCAATGTGGACGACCTTCAAGCCATCGCCGACGAACATCTCCGCTCGCGTCGGGAAGAACAGATTCGCTGCGAAGCGATCATTCGCGAACGCGTTTGTGCTTGGACAGGGCAATTCAGTCCGCCGCCGCCGTCGGCCGATCGGTTAGCGTTCGAATGATTGGGTGAGGTTGAGTGTTGTCGCATGTCCCCTTCTTCTCCGACGTCGCGAATCATTCGCCTGGCTACCCGCGGCTCGGCGCTCGCGCTCGCTCAAGCTGAAAAAGTTCGCGGCGAATTCGCCCGGGCATTTCCTAGCCGGACCTTCGAGCTGATGGTCGTCAAAACGACCGGCGACCAGTTGCCGACGCTGAGTCTGGTGAATCCCGATGCGTCGCTTCCTCGGGGGCTATTTACCAAGGAACTTGAAGTGGCGCTTCTGGCGGGCGAAGCCGAGATCGCCGTGCACAGCTTGAAGGATCTGCCGACGGACCTGCCCGAGGGATTGCTGCTGGCCGCGACTCCGCCACGAGAGGATGTCCGTGAAGTTCTTCTCTATCGCGCGGCCACGGTTCCCGAGACGCATCCACATCACCACGACTGGCGCCCCGGTCAACGCGAGCCGCTATTCGGTGAACCCGGATTGATCCTCGCTCAATTGCCCCAAGGCGCGGTGGTCGCGACGAGCAGCACTCGGCGCGCAGCGGCGGTGAAAATCGTGCGACCGGATGTGGTCGTTGTGCCGATTCGAGGCAACGTGGGAACCCGCCTCCGGAAGCTTCGCGATTCCTGTGATTTCGATGTGACGATTCTGGCGGCGGCGGGATTGCTCCGGCTGCATTTCGATATTGGACCCCGGGGGGAACTAAGAATAGATCCGCGACTTCCGGCTAGCTCAAGAGCCGAGGTTACGCCGCCTCCCTCAGGACTCCTGGCGACGCTGCTCGAGCCCGAACAACTTCTGCCCGCCGTCGGTCAAGGCGCACTTGGATTGGAAGTCCGGGCCGATGACGATGATGCAAGAACGCTTTGCCTGGCCCTGAATCACACCAACACATTCGCTGCGGTGAGTGCCGAGCGGGCGTTGCTCAGCGCCTTAGGTGGCGGGTGTCAAACCCCGGTAGCGGCCTACGCGCGAGTCCTCGGACATCAACTACGAATGGAAGCGGTCCGGTACTTCGACGGACAAGCGATCGTTGCGCAAGGAACGCGCCCGGTCCGCGAAGCGCTTGAACTAGGACGCGAAGTGGGTGCGCGGTTGGTTGAGGGTCTCCTTAAAAATTGAACGGAGTAGCTGGGCGCTTTTTGACACCGAATCATTGCTCAGCGGGGCAGGAGGCTGCCTCCCTCAGATGATCGTCCGAGGCTTCGCGGAGCCGTACGCGAGTGGAATTGCCAACCCGTAAATGCGTCAAGACCCGCCCTGGCCGCAAAGGCTCGCCCCACGCACATCGGAGTGGATATATTCGTGTTTTTACAGCGTCTCTGCCCGACTTAGGGTAGGCGCATGTTTAACGCGCCCGACACCCAGCCCTATCTCACGCGCGCTCCCATCCCCGCGGCCGAGCTCGACGCGTTGTCGCAGGAAATCCTCGCGCTAAAACGTCAGCTCAATGCCGTCATCCTGGCGCACAATTATCAGGTCGGAGAGATCCAGGATATTGCCGATTATGTGGGCGATTCTTTAGGTCTCGCGCAACAGGCGGCCCAAACGCCAGCTGAAGTGATCGTCTTCTGCGGAGTGCACTTCATGGCGGAGACGGCGAAGATTTTGAATCCGCATAAATTGGTGTTGCTCCCCGACAGAGAGGCGGGGTGTTCGCTTGAGGAGAGTTGTCCGGCCGAAAAACTTGCCGCCCTGCAACGGACGAATCCCAACTTCTATACGATTGCTTACATCAATTGCAGCGCGGCGGTGAAGGCCTTGAGTGACGTCATCTGCACGAGCGGCAACGCCAAGAAAATCGTGGAACACTCGCCCAAAGATCGCGATCTACTCTTTGTTCCCGACGAAAATCTGGGCGGTTGGGTCATGGAACAAACGGGTCGGCCGATGACCTTGTGGAAGGGCAACTGCTACGTCCACGTGGAATGGACTCACGCCGCCATCACTCGAATTCGCCGCGATCATCCCGGAGCGCCGTTGGTGGCTCATCCTGAATGCACCCGCGCTGTGCGGATGCTCGCTGATGAAGTGTGCTCAACCGAAAAGATGGTGAACTATTGCAAGCAGAGTCCGGCGCCCGCGATCATCATCGCGACGGAGGCCGGCATGATCCATCGGCTTCGACGCGAATGCCCGGGTAAGACGTTCATTCCGGCGCCCACGGACCGTTGTGCCTGCAACGAATGTCGGTTCATGAAGATGAACACCCTGGAAAAACTTCGGGACTGCATGGCGCGACGGGATCCGCAGATTGATCTGGCGCCGGACATATTGGCCCGAGCTCGGTTGCCGATCGATCGGATGCTGGGGATTTCGGCGAAGCCATGAAAATCCGCCCCCGCGGTGGCCCGGTGGGTGCGCTGGAGAATTCTTCTGGCGTTCGTTTTTGGCAGCCTCAACTTCCCTTAACTCGCCTCAAATGAAACTCACTCGTCCGGTTTGGATCACCCTGGTCATTTTTGGAATCCCCGTCACCGTCCGGGGCCAATCGAGCACTTTTGAAACGCCTGACAT
>DLVS01000126.1:0-694 GCA_003445095.1 Verrucomicrobiales bacterium | reverse complement strand
GTTTGGTATCAGAACTTCCCGGTGGGGTCCGACCTGGACGGCTGGACTGTGGCGAGTGGCTCGGCCGATGTGGTTCGCCATCTCACTGGGACCGCGATTGCCGGGGCCCAATCGGTTGACCTTAACGGGTTTTCTGCGGGGACTTTGACCCGATCCTTCGCGACCGAGACGGGTAAGACGTACCAACTCAAGTTTAATTTTTCCGGCAATCCGATTGACGGACAGATTCGTGAGCTCGAGGTGCGCTGGAACGGCCAAGCCGTTGCGGCCTTCTCTTGGAATCCTATGGAGAAAGGCAACAGCTTCCAGACCGACATGAAATGGGAGTCGAAGGTCGTTGAACTCGCAGCCTCGGGGCCGACCTCGACCGTGGAACTGGTTAGTCTTCGATCCGGGGCATCCGGACCAGAGATCGACAATATCTCGTTTACCCAAGTCACCGCGATTACCGTTGAGAAGGCCCTGCTCCTGACTTGGGACATTCCGGCGAGTGGCCCCTTAGGCTCGATTCTCGAGTCCGCTGAGTCCGCGGATGGGCCTTGGCAAATCGTGCAACCTGCATTTTTGAATCTTGCACCCGGCCAGAAGATTACCGCGACTGTCATCGGTGCCAATGCGGCCAGGTTCTACCGAATCCGCCCGGCAGGCGCGAATTGAGCCATCTGGGTTAAGCCCGAACAGAACCGAAGCGGAT
>DLVS01000117.1 GCA_003445095.1 Verrucomicrobiales bacterium | reverse complement strand
AAGGAGACGGGGATATCATCCGGACTCAAAGCGCAAAAGCAGCGGAACGAGCCTCTTGACGTGATAATTTAAGGAGCGCAGGCGGCCCCGCCTGCACGAACGGGAGCACGGGCGCAGCAGCTCCGCTCCATGGAGCGAGGAACTACAAAGTCCTCAAGTGAATCCCAGCCATGAACCGCGTAGCCGCCGACGGCAGGAGGCGCTGGCTAATGCGGTGCGTGTGGAAACACTGGGGGGACGGCTGGGATGTGTGTGCGAAAGGAGAGTGCGCGTCGTTCCCTTCGCGACTACTTTTCCTCGTGCAACCAACCCCGTCCTAAGGTGTTGGTAAATCTTTAGGCTTTGGACGTGCCACCGCCAAACCGGCGGCACCCGAGCGCCTCCATCGTCAAAGATATTTCCCCTTGTGAAGCCATGAGACTCATCAGCCGAAATTGTCCCGCCACCCTGTTGGCCCTGCTCCTCCTGATCGGAGCGGGTTCCGCGTTTGGCGCCGCGGACGAGACCTCAGTCGCTGCCCAGGCGGTCAATGTACTCGGATTGAAGCTCCTGGAGCGTGGCACTCCAAACGACGCCAACGCGCTGATTTCGCCCTATTCCATTCAAACGGCGCTGGCCATGACGTATGCCGGCGCGGACGGGAAGACCCGAGCGGAAATGGAGCGCGTCTTAAGCTTCGGAACCAACGAGTCTCAATTGCATGCTTCCTTCGCGGCGTTGCGGCACTCCCTCGATCAGACGCGCGAGCACGCTCAATCCCGAGTGGAGGTTCCAGGGAAGCCGGTCGAAGTTCTGGATCCCATTGCCTTGGCCGTCGCCAACCGGCTCTTCGGCGAGAAATCGTTCAAGTTTCTCGCTCCGTTTCTCCAAGTGAACCGAGACCTATACGCCGCGCCGCTACAGGGGATGGATTTTCGGAATCACCCGGACGAGAGTCGCCTGGAAATCAACCGCTGGGTGGCGGAGAAGACCCAGGACCGCATCGAGGATCTCATTCCGGCCAATGCCTTGGATAGCGACACGCGGCTTGTCCTGGTCAATGCCATCTATCTAAAGGCCCCTTGGAAGGAAACGTTTGCAGTAGGCCAGACAGAGCCGGAGCCGTTCTACGTTCGCGGTCAAGACCGGCAACCAGTTCCCACGATGAAACAGCGAGACCGCTTTGGTTACCGTAAGCTAAATTCCTACTCGGCGATCTCACTTCCTTACGAAGGCGGGGAGCTCCAATTCCTGATCTTGCTTCCAGATTCCCCGACGGGCCTGCCCAACTTAGAGAAGGCGGTGACTCCGGAAAGGCTTTCGTCCTTCGCGGAGCTTCCGAACGCGGACCTCGACCTTCATCTGCCGAAGCTCAAGCTTCAGCCCCCGGTGATGAGGTTAGGAAAGGCGCTCCAAGACCTTGGTATGACCACCGCCTTTGATATCCCATCAGGCAGCGCGGATTTCAGCCGGATGGCTCCCAGAAAATCGGGTGAGTACCTGAAGATTTCGGAAGTTTTTCACAAGACGTTCCTCGATCTGGATGAAAAGGGCACCGAAGCGGCGGCGGCAACCGCGGTGCAAATCGTGGCGACCGCGGCGTTCGTGGGTAAGAAGCCGGAACCCATTGTGGTGCGAGTGGATCGCCCGTTCCTCTTCGCGATTCAGCATCGCCCCAGCAAAGCCTGCCTGTTTCTCGGACGCGTTGTGGATCCGCGGTAGTAGCCAATCGCGGGACAGGCGCCGTTGGAGGTGCTCGATTTCGTCGTGGATGTCCGCCGCCAAAAACCTATTCCCAACCTCGGCAAGATGGGGAACGAATGACGGAGGAGTTGCTTAAGTAGGGACCGGGGGCGGCCGCCCCAATTCTGTGTTACGGGAAGATCATCAACCGAAAGTAGCCACCATTGTCGACAGGCAGGCGGCGCTTCCATTCCGTGCGAAACCCAAGTCCTGGAAAATTCGTCGCCACGGCCGACCACTCGCCTTGATCGAGGCGCTCCCGATATTCCAACGTGCAATCAACTCCATAGGGCGCCGACCAGAAAAGCTGCCCACCTTCCGGGCCCCGCGTCGCCTCAAGGCTCGCTTCCGGAGCCTTCGGGATCACGCTCGGAGTAATGTCCAAGTAACGGTCGCGAGTTTCGGTCGCCACGAGCAGGCCCTGCGGGACAAAGGCCAGCCCTTCCTTTTTTGTATCCGGAGTACTTGGTGAGAAAACTGGCACGCGCCCGACGGCCGAAGCCACGTTGCCATTGACCTTCCAATAGTAGTTCCCGGCGCGGCTCGAAACCGCAAATTGATCGCCATCCGGCGTTAGATCGGCGCCCGCCGCGGGACTCAGCGCATCCAAGTCACCGAGGACCTCGAGCCGGATTACGGCGTTCGTATCCGCGAGGGAAAACCGGGCGAGCGTCGATTTTTGACCGGCATCTCGAATCTTTGCCACCAGCCAAACGTAACCGTCGTGAACGACCATCGATTCGCAGTCTCGTCCGGTTTCCGGCCACGTCAGTCGCCAGCTTCGTTCAACCGTGACCGTGGTGTCGTCCGGGCCGGGCTCGCGAATCCGATGGACGGAGACTTCATCGCGGGCGCGCAAATTGGTTCCCGTATCGGCGAGGTAAAGGTAGCCCTCGTTGTCGGCGGCAATGTCTTCAAGGTCTTCGGAGAAGTGGCCATCGACGGCGACGGTCTGGAGCAACTGCCCGGCGGAGTTGAATCCGAATACCAGGTCACTGCCGGCGTCCTGAATGCCCCAGAACAGGTTCGCCCGAGTTCGGCTCAGAACGATGCCAGAAATTTCGAACGAATTGAATTCGAAGTCGCTTAGGCGATAAGTCGCATCACCGATCTTCTTCGCGTTTTTGAGATCCCAATACGGTGTGGTGGCAGCGGCCGGTAGCGCTGCGGTCAAAAGGGCGGCGGCAATCGCGGCGGATCGGAGCAGAGGAGCGGCAACTCTCATCAAAGCAGGCGAACTATATAGCAATTGAAGGGCCGCCGCCACGGCGTGGTAGGGCTGTGTTTCACCACGGCCCCGTTTAATTCCGTTTGGCGGGTGGACATCGCGATAAGGAACGGGGGGAGCATTGGGCGCGTGGGGTTGCCCAGGCTGTCCTTATGGAAATGTCACTGACGCTGCGGTTTAGATGGGGACGAGGTGAAACTCGTCCCTACCGCGTGGTAGGGCT
>DLVS01000593.1 GCA_003445095.1 Verrucomicrobiales bacterium | reverse complement strand
CTGGCCGTTGCGGGAAGGATTCGACGGATTCAATCGCGAGCATCCCGAGCTAGCCCCGACTTCCCGCCCCGAAACTGGACTCCGGGGCGAACCCTTGATTGATCCGATCGCGGTTTACAAGAACGTGGCCGGCTGGAAAAACGATCCTGAAGCCATGGGCAACAGTGTCACCGGCGGATACGTGTATCGCGGGAAAGCTCTGCCGGAGCTGGTCGGCAGCTACGTCTTTGGCGACTGGTCGGGCATTCAAGGTCAACCGCAGGGTCGACTCTTCGTCGCCCGGCCGGCCGCGGCCGCCGGCACCGACCGCTGGGCAGTGGACTTGATTCGAGTGGGTCGTCCGTATGGTTGTGTGTGCGCGTTTGGCGAGGACAGCGCGGGCGAACTCTACGTGTTGACCAGTGGCTCGACGGGCCTAGTCGCCGGTGGCGGAAAAGTCTGGAAGCTGGTCCCTGCGCCGGCGCCTAAGAGTTGAGACACACCGCGAGCGACTGCCTGTCACTTCGAGCCAGCGGCGCGGAATTGCTGGACCAGCAGCAGCGTAGAGAAAATGCAACTCACCAAACCGAACAGTGCCGCGTAGGGAGCCACTCGCGCTGACGTCAGCACGATCCCTGCGGCCAACGCGCCAAGAGTCTGAGCCGTCCAGACCCTCTTCATGCAAGACGTTCTGGTGGCCGCGACTCGTGGACCGAAAAGGCTCATGAGCAACGGCGCCACCAACGACAAGAAGAGCAGAGCGGCCAGGTAACCGGTTTCGGACATTGAAAGTTGACGCATATCGAGGGCCTTCCCGTTTAATCTGACCAATCATTTTCAATTCCGTCACGCGCCCAAGCGATCGGGCTGGCGACCCTGGCGACCCTAGGGCTTCGTCAAAGCAGATCCTGAGGACTGCGGAGCGATTGGGGTCGAGTCATTGCCCGAGCGTTGCGCGGGGTCTCCCTGGGTAACCTGAATCCGGACGTGAATCGAGGCCATGAACCTGGTAGCCGCCGACGGGAGGAGGCGCTGACTAATGCGGCGCGTGTGGAAACACTGGGGTACCCGCGGAGATCGTGGCGCGAAAGGAAAGTGCGCGTCGTTCCCTCCGCGACTACGCCGGTTTCATGGAGAGGGATGCCGCTGCCGCGCGTCCCCATCTGAATCCGCGGCGCGGGTGAGGTTGCGGCAGGGAACGGGGGAAGCGATGGCGCTTAAGGAGTCCCCAGAATTCCCCTGGAGGATTCGCTGGAACGCAGTCGGCTTAGAGTGGGCCCTACGGCAGCAGAGCCCTACCGGGTCGGGATGCGCGGACAGCGATTTTCAGCGGTTTCCAAAATCGCCCTTCCGCATTCTCATCCAAGTTTTGGCTGAAGACTTCGATGCAGCCCGGCCGCGACCCGGCGTAAGCGGTCCGGGAATTTCCGTTAACGACCATTTCTTCCCGTGCCCAGCGCCCGGTTTGCTGATTGGCTCTCCTGCGTATCAATGACCATTCGGGAGTTCATCCGTTGCTGGTGCCGCTTCCGGGGCGGGATGAACCAACACGTTCGTTCGGCTTCCTGCACTTCGCTTGCCGTTGGTGTTGCTGCGGCCGGAACATTCTCCATGCCTCCCGGACAATATCTCGTCGCCGTCATCTCAGTCGTCTTGGTCATGATGTGCGTCCTCGTGCACTACGAGGTCCTGCGAATGCTCTCCGGCACTCTCTCCAAACTGAAGCAACTCCACCGAACGCGGGTCCTGGTCCTTATCTTCGGATTGCTCACTACCCACGTCTTTGAGATCTGGATCTTCGCTATCGGCTTCGGCCTGCTCGACGGCACCGCGGACTTTGGAACCATTGCCCATGTCGAGTTCGCGCCGGAAACCAGCACGTGGCTCGACTATGTCTATTTCTCATTCATCACGTACACGACGGTGGGCTACGGCGACCTCGTGCCGCGGGGCCCGATCCGCTTCATTGCCGCCAGCGAGGCGCTGACAGGTTGGGTACTGCTCGGCTGGTCAGCGTCCTTCACTGTCCTCGAGATGCAGCGGTTTTGGCGGACGCCCAAGGAATAGCCAACCTTCGTTTGGCCATCTCAACGTCTCCGTGCCTCCGCGTGAGCGATTTCTCCCTGGCGGGGGAGAACGATGATCGCCTACGAGATTTCCTGCTTGTGTCCGCTCCGCGATTTGCCGACCACACGGCCATGCTTTTCACACGATTGCAATCTACCTGCGCGCTCGGCTTGTTGGCCGTGGGAGTTTTCGCCGCTGTGACTCATCCCATCAGTGCCGCCGCAACCTATGCCGAAACGCCAGGAACGGAAGGCAATGGTAGCTTCACGATCGGGCCGGACTACAAAATCGATCCGGACCTAACCGACCTTGGCAACCCCAAGGGCACGAGCTTTGAGTTCACGATGCGCCTGGCCGATAGCAAAATTTTCAAGGGCGACGACACGACGCTCGAACCCGACAAGAAGGCCGTGCGCAAAGAGCGGAAGATTTTCGTGTACGTGCCCGCCGCTTACAAAGACGGCACCAAAGCGCCGGTTTTGGTCATCCACGACGGACCAGGACAACTCGGGCTGGTGCGAAACGCGCTGGATAATCTGACCATCTCCAAGGATCCGAACCGACGGCTGCCGGCCTTCATCGCCATCGCCGTCGAGAACGGAGGCAACGACGGCAAGAACAGCGAACGCGGCCTGGAGTACGACACGATGTCTGATCGCCTGGCCCGCTTCATCAACGACGAAGTGTTCCCCGCGGTGTTAAACAATTCGGAGATCAAGGCAGCGTATCCAAACCTTGCCTTTACCGACAATCCCTGGGGTCGCGCTGTCATTGGCTGTAGCTCCGGCGGGGCCGCCGCGTTGTCAATGGGCTGGTTCCGGCCCGATTTGTTCCGGCGTATTATCGCTTACTCCGGCACCTTCGTCGACCAGCAGGATGACGATGCACCGGAGGAGGCCAAATACCCCTTCGGCGCGTGGGAATATCATTCCAGCATGAAGCTGATCGAAACGGGCGAAAAGAAACCGCTCCGCATCTTTACCCATGTCTCCGAAAACGACCTCCGCGCCAAAGATCCGGAGGAAACCCAGCACAACTGGGTGATGGCCGGCAAACGAACGGACATCGCTCTTGAAAAGAAAGGCTACGACCATCGGTTCGTCTTCAGTCTCGCGACGGGCCACTGCGACGGCCGTGTGTTCCAGCAAACGCTCGCGGACACCCTCGTGTGGGTGTGGCGTGGCTATCACACCGACTGAGTTGAGCGGCGGAGTGATCGCGGAGTCGGGTCAAGCTGTGGTTGGCGAGCGGTGAGATTTTGCTGATAACGGAGGTTCTGGTCAGCGGTGATAAAAGCTTCTAACCCCGCAACCTCGGCAGCCACGAGCAGTTCTCCATTGCGAAGCGTCGCCCAACCTTCCTCGTGGCAAGTACGGATGAAGAAGCCAAGCAGATGCCGGTGCAGTGGCCTTAGGACACAATGATCGAGCAAAATACGCTTCACACCGGCTCAACCACGACGCCGGCTGCGCGCGCGGCTTACGCCTTCGAAGGCATCGAGAAATTCGTCGAGGCTGACGCCGACTTCCAGATTACCAAAGAGAGCATCCACGGGAACCCGGGGGCCGCGGAAGCAGGGCTTGCCCGAGTCGTTCCAGGTCCTGCCAGACAGGACCCGAGGGAAGCTTGATCGGCAGTGTTTGCACATAACGAGGTTCTACGCCCGTGCCCACTCGGTCGAGGGACGAACCGCGGGACCCTGTTAGTATTGGTGGCCTGCCCTGCCCCCGGTTCTCTCCGATTGCGCTGTCGCTGCATGGGAGGGAAGCGCATTTTCATTCGGCAACTCTCGTGGGCGAGGTGACAGGGTTCAGCTGCGATCGGTGCCCAGAAGTCATCTCGGCCCGATGGCGATGAACTGGAAGTCCTCCTCGATCAGAACGGTGCTTTCCATGATGAGGTTAATACGGGCCATTTCTGCCGTGACATCGCGAACAACCAGGTAGGCGTGTTCGGCCACGGTACCCATCACCACGGGAGGCGCCGCGAACGGTGGGGTGAACGTGACGGTATAGGGGAATCGTCCGTCGTGAGGGGCCACCTGGAACCCGGAACCCGAAACGATCTGCCCTTTGCGACCAACCCTACCGCGAATGATGCGGAGTCGTTCCGGACTGCCCAGCGCATCGAGCTCGCCATTGGATCCGAGGAGAATGTCGCCGCGGACATCGAGGCTGGCTTTGGGTACCGTGGTGCCGATGCCCACTCGGTTGGGCGTCGCCGTCAAGGCTCTGGCTCCTCCCGCCCACAGGGAAGCTTTAATCCCAGGCCCGCCGTACAGCAGCATTTCGTTCGGAGCAATCGACGCGCCCGGATCAGGGACACCCACATAGCCTTTGCCAGTACTACCATGATAGAAATCCCAGCCGGCGGCGAATCCGCTTGCTCCTGAAGACTGGGCCCGCGGCGGAATATTTTCATTGGCGCTTGAAACCAAGTGGAGTTTCGACGCCGGGTTGGTCGTGCCGATGCCGACTCTACCACCCACGTCCACGAACAAGGCGTTGGCAACGCTGCCATTGAGAGCGTGGAGCGCATGGCCGTTTACGCCGGGTACGTTGAGCGCCGTCAACGCGGTCAGGGCATATGGTGTCGCCGTGATGGGCTGACGCGGGCTAAGGGGAGTAAACTCATCGGTGCCTGCGCGACGCACTGCGATGCCGAGCCAGCGATCCTGCCCGCTAAAGACATTAGCGCCGAAGTCCAGCGGCACTGTGAACAGTCCCTGGGCAACCTCCACGGCCGCGGCCACCATAGGGTATCCCACCGGGTTGCCCTCGCTCTCCGTGTCGAACAAGGTGAACTGGAAATCATAGCTGCCATTGGCTGGGTTGCCATCGGAGGTCAGCCGGCCTTGATAGGTCAAGGTTGTGCTCTGGGCAGGTAGTCGACTGTGGGCGGCAACGCCCAAAAGGGCGACGAGCAGGAACGAGCTGAGTTGAGTTTTCATCTTCGCGGAGAACCATGATGGTCTTGCTCATTTCACCAGAGCGTAGTGGGCGCAACGAGATCGGGGATTTACTCCTGCACCTCCACCGGTGGTTTCTGCTGGATCTCGATGGCCCGTTTGCGCTGAACCGCGCTCGGACCAAAGGCATCCACCAACGCCATCGTGAGATCGATACGGTCGGCGCCTGGATCGTGCATAAGCTCGCGACGGAGAATCAGGCCGCGATCGTAGGCCTCGATGCCAACGGGCAGACCCTTCTGCGGCAGGTGGAACGCTCCAACAAGCCCGTGCTGATGCGGCCCGAGCCCTTCAATCCGGTCCTGCGCGTGCTGGATGAAGTCGGCGAGGCCACGATCATTGCAGCCAGGACGATGCTTGGCCTCCTGTCCTTCTTCGGGGCGATCCTGATCGGCACCTGGTCGGTGATTCGCAATCCGCGCCGGTTCCGGATCAATGCCGTGATCCAACGGTTTGAGCTTGTCGGCGTGAAGGCGCTTTTCATTGTCGGCCTGATGAGCTTTCTCATCGGTATCGTGATCGCGCAGCAGGGCGCTGTCCAGCTTCGTCAATTCGGCGCGGAATCGCTGACCGTCAATCTCATTGGCCGGATCACGACCCGTGAACTCGGGGTCCTGATGACCGCCATCTTGGTTGCCGGCCGGTCCGGCTCTGCCTTTGCGGCCCAGCTCGGCACCATGAAGCTCACCGAAGAAGTGGATGCAATGCGCACGATCGGGGTCTCCCCGATCGAGGCGCTTGTCCTTCCGCGGCTCCTGGCAACGACGTTCATGATGCCCCTGCTGGGCTTCTTTTCCATGATCGGTATGCCGTCTTCTGCTTGAAAAAAAAAAAACTTGTCTCTCTTTTTTCCTTGCTCTCCCATTCTCTTTTTTTTTTTTTCTTTCTCCTCTATACTCTTTTTCTAACTATCCTTTTCTCTTCCTTGCTTTTTTAGCCTCTGTCCTTT
>DLVS01000042.1 GCA_003445095.1 Verrucomicrobiales bacterium | reverse complement strand
CGGGCCTTGGGATGCCGACGCAAAACGCTCCTGCCGGAGTCGCTTTCACCCGCTACCAGAGCGGATGTCTTCCCCACGCAGCGGCGGCTCTGCGGGCAAAGGGAATTCCGCGGTTTCTCTCGTCCGCGAGCTACGCCCGTAGCACGACGGAACGAGGCGCACTCGGGTTCTCCGTGCGGGCGCGCATCTCCCACCGGCTGCGATTCCACGTGGGCCGTAAGTCAGGGCCTCCCATCGCCGATCTACGGGGCGTTCGTGTTTGGTCGAACCAAATCCGTCTGAGGGCGTATCACTTTCGGGAATTCACTTTGAAACAAACGCCAGCATCTCGTGTCATAATCCGGGAAATCGACCGCGACCGCTGCCTTAATCAACCATGTCCGCTCAACCTCCGCCGTTTGGATCCGCCGTCACCGTGGAGGCCGTCCAGCGGCTCGCCACCCAGCGTCAAAACCTACTCACCGAACTCGGCAAGGCTGTGGTCGGTCAGCTTGAGGTCATCGATAATGTTCTGCTCACGGTCTTCTGCGGTGGACACGGCTTGATTGAAGGCGTGCCGGGACTCGCGAAAACGCTTTTGATTCGTTCTCTCGGACGGGTCCTCGACCTGCGCTTCAGCCGAATCCAATTCACGCCCGACTTGATGCCGAGCGACATCACGGGAACGGACGTTCTCGAGGAGGATCACGAGACGGGTCGGCGTAAACAGGTGTTCCTGCCTGGCCCGGTGTTCGCGAACCTCATCCTCGCCGATGAAATCAACCGCACCCCTCCCAAGACCCAGGCGGCGATGCTTCAGGTGATGCAGGAGCGCGAGGTAACGATCGGGAACAAGACTTATCCGCTGCCGCATCCGTTCCACGTGTTCGCCACCCAGAATCCCATCGAACAGGAGGGAACGTACGTGCTTCCGGAAGCGCAGGCCGACCGATTCATGTTCCACATCCGCACCACCTATCCCACCCGCGCTGAAGAGGAACTCGTTGTTCGGGCGACGACAGGTACAGACGTACCCGACCTCCGACCGGTGCTTACGGCGGAGGAAATCGTGAACATCCAGAAGCTCGTCCGAGCGATGCCGGTCAGTGATGAAGTCATTCGCTATGCGGTTCGCTTAGTGGCAGCCACCCGGCCGGAGGAAGTTGGCGCCCCGTCCTACGTGAAGGAATTCATTCGGTGGGGAGCAAGTCCGCGTGCCTCGCAATACTTGATCTTGGGAGCCAAGGCTCGCGCCGCCGTGACGGGCCGGTTGTGCGCCGACTATGAAGGAGTCCGATCAGTGGCCCGGCAGGTGTTTCGGCACCGAGTGCTCGCTAACTTCAATGCCAGGGCCCAGAAGGTGACCGTGAGTGACCTGATTGAACGGATGCTGAAAGAAGTCACACCGGAAGGGAAATGAGTGACCCACTAGCGCATGCGTGCATTCTGGAAATTGTGGTTTTCGATGAGCCATTCAAACGGTAGGGACGGTGCGCTGCGCCGTCCCCGGCTCGGGCGTAGCTCCGGCCCGGTTTTTCGCATTGACGCGTTGGAATCGACGGCCGCGTCCGTGCGGCAGGCCGCACCTTCGGCGCGGGGCCGCCGCAGCGCGGCAGCCCTACCAAGGCTGCCCCCACCCCTCCTTCGTTCTCTTAGCCGCAACCATGCAGTAGAAAATGGGGAGCGCGCCCGCCCCGGGCGCAGTGGCGGGGACAATGGAACTGAAGTTACGACGGATCTCTTCGCGATCAGCCCCGCCCGCCACACCGTAGCACGTAACAACACACCAAACGGTGGACGACTCCACGCGCGTCGCGCGGACGGCGAGGCGCCGTCCCTAACGCCCGGGGCGGGCGTGCTCCCCTATCCAACTGCATGGATACGGCTTAGTTACCTTTTGTTCCGTATCTGATTCGCGTCCGCCATGCCTGCCACTCTCGCCCTCGACTCCCGCGTACTCGCGGCGGCGGAAGACTTGCCGCTGCTCGCGAATACGATCGTAGAGGGGTTTCTCGATGGACTCCACCGGAGCCCCTTCCTCGGCTACAGCACTGAATTCAGCGCTTACCGCGCCTACACGCAGGGCGACAACCTTCGTCACATCGACTGGAAGGTCTGGGCTCGGACCGACGAGCTGTACGTGAAGCAATTTGAAGATGACACCAACCTGCGCTGCCAAATCTATCTCGACACCAGCGCATCGATGGATTTCGGCGGGACTGACGCGAACAAGTTTCTCTACGGCCGTCTGCTTGCGGCCGCGCTGGCGCAGCTCATGGTGAAGCAGCGGGACGCCCCGGGGTTGATTCTTTTCGGAGCGGAATCGCGTCAGGCGGTTCCCGCTCAGGCGACGCGTCATCAGGCCATCGAGATTCTTACGTTGCTCGCTCAGACCAGAGCGGCCGGCGGCACCGTGATCGGGCAGGACCTCTTCGGGTTGGTGCAGACCTTCACACGACGCGGCCTTGCAGTGGTGATCTCAGATTTCTTCACGGCCGACGACACGGTGCTGGAATTGCTCCGTCAGTTGCACGCCCAACGTCAGGAGATCCTCGTGTTTCAGTTGCTCGCGCCCGACGAACTCGACCTGCCGTTCGAGGGTGAATTCATCATGGAGGACAGCGAGACTTCGGCGGAAGTCGTCGTGCAAGCCGATGATTTCCGCGCCGAATACCGCCGGAGGTTGGAAACGTTTTGTGAGCGCATTCGACGGGAATGCATAACTTTGGAAGCCGACTATCAACGGGTGCGGACCGATCAGCCCCTCGACCAGGCGATGATTGCGTATTTGGAGAGGAGGATGGCGGTGTGAAGGAGGAGCGAAGAATGAAGCGTGGTGCTGCGACTGAATTGGGGAGCACACGCGCCTCGCGTGTGGGCCGGGGGGCCTACGCCCCGGCCGGTGCGCGCAACTGCGAATTCGAACGCAACAACTTCACACGCGCCTTGCGGACCGCGGGGCGAGGTCCGCTGCGCCCGAGGCGGGCGCGCTC
>DLVS01000433.1:8423-13968 GCA_003445095.1 Verrucomicrobiales bacterium | reverse complement strand
AGCGCAGCGGAGCCAGCAACTACGCCCGTGGTTGAACAAGCCCGGAGAGAGTCGCAGAAGCGAGTTCGGACGCCACTGGCTGCCGGCGTCGGTCAGTTCTATCGTTGGGCGGCACCTCGTCCTGAATGAAACATCCACCACACATTACCGGAAGCATCAAGACTTCGCTAACGCCGTTGCTTTCGGTTCGCAGAGGCGCGAGCGCGATCGACTTCTACAAGCGAGCACTCGGAGCCGAGGAGTTGTTCCGTGTTGAGGCCGACAAGGGAGAGATTTTCGCGCGGATGTCGGTCGACGGAGCCGATTTCTGGCTCGCCGATGAGTCGCCCAAACATTCCAACTTCAGCCCGGAGTCTCTCGGCGGCGGTTCGGTGAGGATGGTTTTGGTTGTCGAGGATCCAGACGCTGCGTTTGAGAGAGCTGTCTCTGCGGGTGCGGCTGTTGTCTGGCCGGTGAGCGACCAGCCTTACGGTTGGCGCGTAGGGCGCATTGCCGATCCATTTGGTCACCACTGGGAGATTGGGAAGCCATTGGGTGATGGCGCAGGAGGGGCGAGAGGCGAGTAGTGCCGCCAAACAATAAAGGGTTGTACCGAGACCCAACAAATTCACATTAGCTCCTATGCCCGCGGTTGCATCAGCAGATCCAAGTTTAGCCCGTGTGGTGGTGCTTTCTCCCGATGCGGGAGAGCGGTTCACCATCATTGGGGGCGGTGTCCGCGTGCTTCTGGACGGAGAATCCTCCGGCGGTCGTTGCTGCATATTTGAATGCCCGATTCCGGTTGGGGATGGGCCGCCACTCCATCGGCACGAGCGCGAAGATGAAATGTTCTACGTGTTGGACGGGCGGTTTAAGTTCTCGATCGATGGTAAAGAGTTTGTGGGGGAGCGTGGAGCGTTCGCGGGCGCTCCGCGCGGTTCGGTGCATGCATTCCGTAATATTGGCACGGCGACCGGCCGGCTATTGGTAACGTGCACGCCGGCGGGGTTGGAAGTGCCCTTCCGGGCTGTTCGCGATCCCGAACCCGGTAACTCCCGAATCGCACTGACACCAGATCAGGTAATGTCGGAGTTTGGCAGACATGGAATCACATTTGTGGGTCCGCCATTGGATGGCTGAATGGAGACACTTCCTCCGACCTGGTACTGACGCTTTGCAGTTGGAGGCCACCGGTACGAACTGTCATGTCGCAACTGACCGAAGCCATTGACCGCGCTCAGGCTAATCTGTCCTGGCGGCGAACAATTCGACACGACGGGCGGGAGGTTACCATCGCTTTGCTTGTTCGCGATGCGGACTGGCGGCCACTTCACGCATTGTGGTGGCGTGGCAAGGAGGTTTGCCTCATCGGAGTCGATGTGGATGGCAATTTCTTTCTCCGACATTGTGATGGCTCGGTGCGGTATTGGGATCACCGGTTGCAGACTGATGCGGTTGTTGCGCCGAGTGTGAGAGAGTTCGTTTCGCGGATTGAATGATCCTGGCCAGGGCACAGCCGTGCCGCTTGCGTCGATAGAAGAGCCGTTTTACGCTAGTGGTATCGATATGGAAACCGTCACTCTTTCGCCCAAATTTCAAGTCGTCATTCCCCAGGCCATTCGTGAGGCTCTTCATCTGACGCCCGGCGAAAAGCTCCGCGTCCTGCGCTACTCCGACCGAGTCGAGTTCATTCCCGTGCGTCCGATTCGGCAGATGCGCGGGTTCCTTCGGGGCATGAACACCACTATCGAACGGGAGGATGATCGCTTGTGAGGACTGCCAATGTCGTGGATTCGTCTGGCTGGCTCGAATACTTCACGGACAGCGACCGGGCCTCAATTTTCGCGACGGCCATTGAGGACGCCGAAAACCTTTTTGTGCCGGTCATCTCCATTTACGAAGTCTTCAAAAAGGTTCTTCGAGAGCGCGGTGAGGACGATGCACTTCAGGTCGCCAGCATGATGCAGGTCGGCCGCCTGATCGACTTGGATTGCGCGCTGGCACTAGAGGCAGCGCGTCACCCGTTACCGCTGGCCGACAGCATCATTTACGCGACCGCGATGCGTCAGGAGGCGACGCTTTGGACGCAGGACGAGCACTTCAAAGACTTTCCGAATGTGCGCTACTTTCCACAACAACCAACGGCCTAAGCCGTAACCATGCAGTAGAAAATGGGGAGCACGCCCGCCCCGGGCGTTGCGGACGGCGCCTCGCCGTCCGCGCGACGCGCGTGGAGTCGTCCACCGTTTGGTGTGTCGTTACGCGCTGCGGTGTGGCGGGCGGGGCGCCCGCCACTGCGCCCGGGGCGGGCGCGCTCCCCAATCCAACTGCATGGATACGCCTAAGCCCACGGCGGAATGGCTTGGGTGCAGAGGGTATGAATGGATCTGAGCGGTGATCGCCCGAGTTGATTCTGTCGCCGACACCACGGCGCGACCGTGGACGACGCTGCAGGTGGAGTGGTCTGACGAAACGTGGCTTCGTACCCTCAAATCCACCGGGACCATCCACCGACACTCTTGAATTCCCTGCGCCCTCTCTTCCGTCCATGTTCGTCGTAACGCCCGATGAACGGCTCTTCGACCCATGGCTTCGACCTGGCTGCGCCTTGTTCGCGCCGCTGCTTTCTGGCGCGTAACGCGATGGGGGTTGGCAGTGTCGCGCTCGCTTGCCTGTTGCGGGACGAAAAGTTGCTGGCCACGCCGCCCGACATGCCGCGCGCGCCCCAATCTTTCGACCTGAAGCCAAAGCTGCCGCCGCTAGTCCCGCGCGCGAAGGCCATGATCTCGCTTTTCATGCACGGCGGGCCGAGCCACATCGATCTGTTCGACCCGAAGCCGGAATTGACCCGGCGCAGCGGCCAAGATTTTGCTGGAGAGATCACCTTCAGCTTCGTGGACCGCGCGAGCAAAAAGCTCTTTGGCAGCCCGTGGAAATTCCAGAAGTACGGTCAAAGCGGCATTGACGTCTCGGAGCTGCTCCCCCATTTCGCCGGCATCGTGGATGACGTGACGGTCATCCGCTCGATGCATACGGATATCAACGGACATGAGCCTTCAATCTGGTTCATGAACACTGGCCGCGCGCAACCGGGCCGCCCGGCGCTCGGATCGTGGCTTACGTACGGGCTGGGCTCGGAAAGTCAGAGCTTGCCCGCGTACGTCGTGTTGACCGATCCGGGGGGACATCCGGTGGACGGTGTGCGGAATTGGTCGAACGGCTTCATGCCGCCGCTCTTTCAGGGAACCGTCGTGCGTTCGGCCGAGCCACGAATCCTGAATCTCGATCCGCCGCCACATTTGAAAGGGACGTTGCAGGAACAAAACCTCGCCTTCCTCGCCCAATTGAATCGAGAGCACCTGGCGAGGCATCCCGGGGAAGCGGATTTGGAGGCGCGGATCGCTAGCTATGAGCTCGCCGCCCGGATGCAGACCGCGGCGAAGGAGGCGCTTGAGTTATCCGGCGAAAGTGAAGCGACCCAGAAGCTCTACGGCCTGGATGACCCGATCACTCGGGAATACGGTGCGCGCTGTCTGATTGCACGCCGACTTGTCGAACGAGGCGTCCGCTTCGTGCAGCTCTTTGTCAACGGCCAGATCTGGGACAATCACGAGAACATCAGGGCCAACCTCGCCAACTGCTGTCGCAAGACGGACCGGCCATCCGCCGCGTTGGTGAAGGACCTCAAGGCGCGTGGGCTCCTCGACACGACAATCGTTCATTGGGGAGGCGAGATCGGCCGTCTACCTGTCACTGAAAATCATGGCGCGGCGGAAAAAGCTGGCCGAGATCACAACGGTCAAGGCTTTACCAGTTGGGTGGCCGGCGGCGGCTTCAAGGGAGGTATGAGCTATGGCGAGACCGACGAGTTCGGTCACAAGGCCGTCGTGGATCCGGTAAGTCCAAACGACTATCACGCCACGTTGATGCACCTCTTCGGCATCGATCACGCGAACCTAACCTACCATCAGAACGGACAAGGTCAGCGGCTCACCGACGGCAAACCGTGCCGGGTGGTGAAGGAGATTCTGCGTTACGGTTGAACTGTCGGAGCGCGGGCGGCCTCGCCCGCGTAAAAGTTCAACGGACGAAGTGCTGCCGAATGAAAACAAAGAAAACGAACCGCAGATGAACGCCGATGGACACAGATTCCCCGATTATGCGCCCGTTGGATAATCACCCAACCAACGATGACTATGATCAAGGCACCGTTGCCTTAGTGGCGCTTTCGGCTTCCGAGCGATGAAGGCGAATGATGACACTTTCTTGGCAAAGATTTTGGGTCGCTCTCGAAAACGGTTCCTTCGGAGCCGAACCATTCCTTTATCATCTGTGTCCATTGGCGTTCATTAGTGGATTAATTGCCTCCTTCCAGCTACGTAGGCGAGGCCGCCCGCGCTCCTGCGGTAGCGGTGCCAGCCGCGCGGGGACTATCACATCTCTGCTGGAGGTTCTTTTCTGAGATGAACAACCCTTGGCCAAGGTTCCTGTGTTGGGCCGTCGCGGTGCTTCTGCTCAATGTTCCACTCAGCCAAGCGGCCCCGCCCCCTACCTTCGAGAAAGATATCCGTCCGATTCTCAAGGCTCATTGCTTTGAGTGCCACGGTGAAGGTGACCAACTCAAAGGCGGGCTCGATCTGCGGTTGCGTCGGTTGATGCTTCAAGGAGGAGAGGACGGTCCGGCCCTCGTTCCGGGAAAGCCGGACCGCAGTCCGATCTTCACACTGACTCATAGCGGCGAGATGCCCAAGCGCGACAAGAAGCTGACCGCGGCCGAAGTCGCGTTGATTCGCCGGTGGATCGACAGCGGCGCGAAGACAGCGCGACCGGAACCAGCCGAGTTGCCTAAAGGGAGCAGCGGCATCACGGAGGAGGAGCGCGCCTTCTGGTCCTTTCAGCCTATCCAGCAACCCAAGGTTCCGAAAACGAAGAGACGAGATCGAGCGCGCACGGCCATCGACGCATTCCTCGTCGCTTCCATGGCTCAGCAGAAACTCCGATTCTCGCCGGATGCCGACAAGCCGACACTTCTCCGCCGCGCTTATTTCGATCTGACGGGTTTGCCGCCAACGCCCGAAGAAGCGGCGACCTTCCTGGCCGACACTTCCGCGGAAGCCTACGACCACCTCATCGACCGCCTTTTGGAGTCAAAGCACTACGGCGAACGCTGGGGCCGCCATTGGCTTGATATCGCCGGCTATGCTGACTCCGACGGCTACAGTGACGCCGATCCGCCGCGGCCGTACGCCTACAAGTACCGCGACTATGTCATCCGCTCGTTCAATGACGACAAGCCGTTTGACCGATTCATCACGGAACAATTGGCCGGCGACGAATTGGCCCGAGCGACCGTGACCAACGCGACCGCGGTCGCGGTGTCCAGTCCAGAAAAGCGCGACCTGTTGATCGCCACGGGCTTTCTGCGAATGGGTGTCGATGGCTCGGCGACGGATGCTTTGAGCGACCGCGATGCCGTGCGCAATCAAGTCGTCGCCGACACACTCAAGATCGTTTCCACCTCGTTGCTCGGGTTGTCCGTCGGCTGCGCCCAATGCCACGACCATCG
>DLVS01000433.1:0-8124 GCA_003445095.1 Verrucomicrobiales bacterium | reverse complement strand
AAGCAGAAGGAGTACATCACCGAGGCGCTAACGAAGCACTTGGAGAAATTCGACGCCGCACTGCGCGAACCGCTCCGGACTGCCTATGACACAGCAGTGGATAAACGCACGGACGAGCAAAAGAAGCTCCTGGCCGACAACCCCAGTGTGAACATCAACGCGGGCGTGCTCTATCAATACAACGCCAAGGCTGCCGACGACTTGAAAGCGATGGACGCCAAGATCGCCGAGATCCGAGGACGAAAGCCGGCTGAAGATTTCATCAGCGTGCTCACCGAGCCTGCCGACCACCTCCCAGTGACCTACGTTTTTCATCGCGGCGATTATCACCAACCGAAGGATCCGGTAGCGCCGAGTGGTCTGAGTGTGCTCGGTCGGAACGCGATACCGATGGAGATCCCTTCCGACGATCCCACTCTCGCGACAAGTGGACGCCGGCTCGCCTTCGCCCGGTGGCTGACCAGCGGAACCAATGCCCTCGTGGCGCGGGTACTGGTGAATCGAGTCTGGATGCACCACTTCGGGCACGGCCTGGTCGGGACGCCCGCGGACTTCGGCGCGATGGGTGAGCGACCGTCGCATCCTGAGTTGCTGGACTGGCTGGCCCGCGACTTCATGGATCACGGCTGGAAGCTCAAACGCCTCCACAAACTGATCATGACCTCGACCGCTTATCGTCAGTCCTCGTTGCGCGACCCCAGCAGCGAGCGGCGCGATCCGGAGAACCGCCTCTACTGGCGCAAGTCCGTCCAACGCCTCGACGCCGAGGCGATTCGCGACACGGTTCTCGCGGTCAGTGGTTCGCTCAACGACAAGATGTTCGGTCCGCCGATTCCGGTGCGACCGGACGTGCATGGCCAGATTGTCGTCGGCGAAGACAAAACCGAAGGCGACAACAAGATGCCGGTGGAAAGTTCGCTGAACGGCGAAGAGTTCCGCCGCTCGATTTACATTCAGGCCCGCCGCAGCCGGCCGCTGGCGGTGTTGCATGCGTTCGATGCGCCGGTGATGGAAGTGAACTGCGAGCGGCGCCAGAGCTCCACCGTCGCTACTCAATCACTCATGCTGATGAACAGTGCGTTCCTGCTCGACCAAGCCGCGCGCTTCGCGACTCGGCTGCAAAGGGAAGCCGGCGATGACCGCGACCAGATGGTGACCCGAGCTTGGCAACTGGCCTTCGGCCGCACGCCCACGGCGAGCGAACGCTCCGAAGCGTCGGCCTTCCTCGACAAACAGATCGCCTATTTGGCCGCTAAAACTCCGTCGCCCGATGACCAGGCCAAATCAGGAGACCCGGCCAAGGCCAAGCCGACACCAACGCCGGAACAACAAGCCCTGACGAATCTTTGCCAGGCGCTGCTCAGCGCGAACGAGCTGCTGTATTTGGATTAGGCATAGATTCTTAAGTCAGCGACGATGCAAACTATGAGGCCTCAGACACTGGGAGAAGTCGCCGCTCGAACCGCCGAGGGAGATTCATTCGATCGGTAAACTTCCTTGATGAATTCTATGCCAGGCCGAACCAGGCGGCGCTCGCTGATACGCCCACAAGACTTGCCGTTCAGTTTGTTGCCCTCACCTCATGAACTCTCACCTGTGCAAAATCCTTTTGGTCGTCGCATTCCTCTTCCCTTCTCTGCTGACGGCCGGCGACGCCGGCAAGCTTCCCACTACATTCGACGTATCAGCCATCGATGCTTACCTCGCGGCACAAGTGAAGGAGGCCAGCCGCGTTGGTTTGTCGGTCGCCATAGTGAAGGATGGGCAGGTTGTGCTGGCGAAAGGCTATGGCCAGCGTTCGCTCTCTGATGCGCGACCTGTGGACGCGGACACAAGGTTTGCCATCGGATCGGTGACGAAGCAGTTCGCCTGCGCGTGCATCTTGCTGCTGGCCGAAGACGGCAAACTGTCGGTGAATGACAAAGTCGCGAAGTATTATCCCAACCTGTCCCGCGCGGGCGACATTACGCTCCTCGACCTGATGAATCACACGTCGGGCTACCCGGATTACTATCCACTGGATTTCGTGGATCGGCGGATGCAACAGCCCATTGCACCCGACGAACTCCTACGACAATACGCCGGAGGAAAGCTCGACTTCGAGCCCGGCACGAAGTGGTCCTACAGTAACACCGGCTATATTCTGCTCGGCCGCGTGGTGGAGAAAGTCAGCGGTGAACCGTTCGGCGCCTTTATTCAAAGGCGAATCTTTCAACCGCTCGGGATGACGAACACGGTTTACGAAACCAATCAACCCGAACCAAATTCCGCGCAGGGTTACACCACGTTTGCCCTGAGTCCGCCAACTCCCATCGCACCGGAAGGCAAGGGCTGGCTGGCGGCGGCGGGCGGCATCTACTCGACACCATCCGACCTCGCCAATTGGGATCTCGCGTTGATCGAAGGCCAGGTGTTGAAGCCGGAATCGTACGCCTTGATGACAACCCCGCGGATGTTGCCCGGCAGCAAAAACACCGAGTACGGCTGCGGAGTCTCCGTACGGACGCAACAGGGTCGGCAGGTCGTCGCCCACAACGGCGCGGTGGCCGGCTTCACCGCCTCGAATGCGATGATACCGTCCACGCGCTCGGCGGTAATCCTGACCTGCAATCTCGACGGAGGC
The DNA here is from genome assembly GCA_003445095.1 of Verrucomicrobiales bacterium. Classification (GTDB taxonomy): domain Bacteria; phylum Verrucomicrobiota; class Verrucomicrobiia; order Limisphaerales; family UBA9464; genus UBA9464. Next base: position 5,501 of record DLVS01000433.1, on the reverse strand, counting down.
CTGGGTTCTTTGCCGGCGCAACTGCTGCCGCTGTTGCTGCAAGAGTCAGCGAACGTTCCTTCGGTAAACGGACCTGCAGCGGTCGAAACCGTCAAAGCCGTCTTTGCTCGCCTGCAGGACGGGAAGGTGAACCGCACGGAACTCGCCGAGGAATTCAACCTCTACCTGACCGACGAAAAAGTCGCGGGCGCGGCCGAGCGCCTGAAAAAGTTCGGAACTCCTACCAACACCGAGGTCATTACCCGCCGCGAGCGCGGTGGACTGGAAGTCACGGTTACCAAACTTACTTTCCCCAGTGGCGCATTGCGGGTGTTGATGTACCGGCAACCCAGCGGCCTGATCGAACAGTTCTTTGTGGATCAGGATTGACCTGGGGTAGACGGCAAACCGAAGGAGCGCGGGCGGCCTCGCCTGCATAGGAGCGGAAAACGGGAGCTGCTGCCGAGTGGGGGAGTCGAATGGGTGACCCTTTTGCTTTTGCCACCGCCTGACCGGACTCGTCTCGCCAGTATATCTTGGCCTCGACGCCGTGATTCGGGCGTACGAATGATGGTCCCCTTTCATACGCTGACGGAAACGCGTAGGATGCTGTCATGGAGGCGACATCGACTAGACCCGGGCGATTCCGCAAGATGACTTCTGTCGAATTCAAAGCAGGCGAAGACGATAGTCTTGGAAAAAAGGCGAGGGAACTGCTGATGGAGAACCGCAAGGAAGAATGGAACGTTCTTAGAAGCAAGGAGCTAGATTGGATGGTGATTCAAGACTTCTCATTGCGAAGTCGGAATTGCGAAGGATGGGATTTTTCGCGCTGCCAATTGATCGCGGTCGATTTTTCCTATGGCAATTTTTGTCATGCGAACTTCACCGCATCAAACCTCCTGCATTGTCAGGCTACTGGCACACAATTTGAGGGAGCAATCTTGGAAGGTGCTCACGTGCAGTCATGCGACTTTGGGGAGGCCAATCTCCGCAACTCGCACCTCAGCGAGTCGATCTGGTCCCGGCAATCGGTACTGACCTTAGCGGATTTCGAAGGATCAGACTTAAGCCGTGCTGCATTTATCGAGCTCGATACTCTTCACCTGGCTAGAAATTTGCAAAAAGCCACTTCAGGACTTCAACATAATTTGGGCTCAGGAAGCAGCATCGACTTTCAGACTCTTGAGTTCTGCGAGCGTCTGCCTGACTCGCTGCTCCGAGCATGCGCTTTACCGAGTTGGCTACGTCAATATTACACCACGGGGCGTGAACCCTCGCGACCACCGCGAGTTTTCCTTAGCTACGCCACGGAGGATCACGCGGAGCTCCACCACTTGTTGTTCTTGTTGCGCGACCGTTTTGCTTCCCCCTTTCACGATCGTCGGGATGGCCATGCTGGCGCTGCGCTCAATCACTATCTTCCCCAGCAAATCGAGGCATGCGAGTTGTTCTTGGTTCTGCTGACCTCGGCGTCAGTCGCTAGCCACTGGGTTCGGCGGGAAGTTTCGTGGGCGCTCGATTTCTCAAAACCCATTATTCCGGTCGTGATCAATTTTGATGAAGTGAACAGGAAGCGCTGGGTTAAGGAGCTTCTAAAGCGCTTCAACTACGTACAATGGCAGGACGATTCTGAGGAACGTGCATTGGCTCTTTTACAAATTGCCCGGGCGCTCGACCAAGTTACGAAGCCGAGGCGAAAGTTAATTGGTCGACGGAAAGGGAATTCGTCGCCTTAGACGGTAGTCTGAAGGGACTTCACTGTTCCGTACGATTGAGGTTTATGCTGCAGTTAGGCAGAGTCCTCCGAGTTGCCCATGGTGCGAATCGTAACACGCCTTAGAATCTTCTGGTCGCTCTGGCTTGCATCGTGTTTGGCCGCCGGCGCTGCCACCGATCGCCCGTCTGTTCCATCCGATCATGCGGAGCGATTGGCTCGTGGATTACAGCAATTTAAGCAGCGGGTCCGCCCGTTGCTGCTGGTTCACTGCGTGAAGTGTCACGGGGGTGAGAAAACCAAGGGTGACTTCGATCTGACGACGCGAGAAGGGTTAATCCGAGGAGGCGAGCAAGGTGCTGTCGTCACGCTGTATGACGCACAATCCAGCCGGCTCTACCAGCTCATCACCCACAACAGTGAACCCCACATGCCGTCGAAGGGCGACAAGCTCCCAGACGATGCCGTTGCGCAGATTGCGGCGTGGATCGATGACGGCGCGCCGTACGATCAACCGCTGGTGGACGGCAAGGAAGGTGCGAAGAGTCTGCGCGCCGGGATTTCCGAACGGGACCGCAACTGGTGGTCATTCCAGCCGCTCCAGCGAAGCGGACCGCCCAAGGTTAAGGCGGCCGAGTCGGCACAGACACCCGTGGACGCCTTTATTCTCGCGCGGCTGGAAAACAAAGGACTTACGCTCAATCCAGCGGCGGACCGTCGAACCCTGATTCGCCGCGCCTCGTTGGACCTGCTTGGTCTGCCTCCCACGCCGGAGGAAGTCGATGCCTTCGTGCGCGACAATTCTCCCGAGGCGTGGCCTAGGTTGATCGCCCGATTGCTCGAGAGCCCTCACTACGGAGAACGCTGGGCGCGACACTGGCTGGACATCGCGCGGTTCGCGGAAAGCTCGGGCTTCGAGCACGACACGGATCGGCCCAACGCCTACCATTACCGCGACTTCGTCATCCGAGCGTTGAACGCTGATCTGCCTTACGACCAGTTCGTGCGCTGGCAGATTGCCGGTGACGAATTTGAACCGGAGTTGCCCCTGGCGTTGATGGCCACAGGATTTTTAGGCGCGGGCGTGTTCCCGACGCAAATCACGGCGAACGAAGTGGAGCGCACCCGGTACGACGCGATGGATGATATGCTCGCCACGACGGGCACGGCCTTTCTGGGACTCACGATCGGGTGCGCTCGATGTCACGACCACAAGTTCGATCCCATTCCTACGCGCGACTATTACCGCCTCTTGTCCACCTTCACGACGACGGTGCGCAGCGACATCGAACTCGACCTCCAACCGGAAGAAAACCGCCGGGCGCGCGAAGCGTTCGATCGCGAACACGCGCCCCTGGTCGCCGAGCAGATCGCTTACGAACAAGGGGAGCTTCCGGCGAAGTTCAACACCTGGATCGCTGCCGGCGCGCCGTTGCCGACGCCGACGTGGGAGTTGCTGGCACCCATCGAATTGAATTCCCAAGCGGGTGCCACCTTTCGTCCGCTCGACGATGGTTCTTATCTTGCCGAGGGGAAAAACGGAGACTCGGATGCATACATATTCACGGCCGAGGTTCGCACGCCGGGACTTCGTGCGTTGAGGCTTGAGGCGATGTCGCATCCAAGCTTGGTGAAGGGCGGGCCCGGACGGGCGGATAATGGCAATATTGGGTTGAGCCGCCTCCGCGTGTTTGCCTCTCCGTTGGTTGGGGGCGAGACGAATGAAATCCGCTTGGTCGGCGCCCGCGCGACCTTCGAGCAGAACACCAATTCGCTGTCCATCGCCTCGGCCCTGGATGAAAATCCCAAGACAGGCTGGGCGGTCGATCCGAAGTTCGGCACGAATCACGCCGCCATTTTCGAGTTCGACAAGCCCGTGAGTATCGAAGGCGGCGTGCGATTGACGGTCCGGCTCGAGTTCGAGTTGAACACGCGACACAACATCGGACGACCACGCTTGGCCGTGAGCACCGTGGAGAAACCAAGCTTTGACGGGAATGCGGTTCCCTCAGGTCTCGCGACCATGCTTCAGAAACTTCAGACCGAACCGCCGGCGGCACCGGCGTTATCCGCGCAGGATCGCCTGGCGCTTTTGAACTGGTGGAAGGCTTCTGAACCGGGGTGGCAGGCACTTCACGCCCGCGTCGAGGCCCACTCCCGAGAGGCTCCGCAACCCAAGCTCACCAAAGTGCTCGTTTGCGCCGAAGGTTATCCAGCGCTGCGCATGAACACGCAAGGCGCAGATTTCTTTAACGAAACATATTTCCTCCAACGTGGCAGCACCGACCTGAAACGAGGAGTGGCCACCCCCGGATTCCTCCAAGTGTTACTGAGGGACTCCATACCGGAAACACGTTGGCGATGGCAGCCGCCCGACGGGGCAAAATTCTCGGGACGCCGCCGGGCGCTCGCCAACTGGATGACTGATCCTGATCACGGCGCGGGTCACCTGCTGGCACGGGTCATCGTGAACCGGCTGTGGCAGCACCATTTTGGACAAGGCCTCGTGGCGACCCCGAATGACTTCGGCGTCCAAGGTGTCCGACCGACACATCCGGAATTGCTCGACTGGCTGTCGGGCGAACTCATTCGCAACTGCTGGCGCCTAAAACCGATTCACCAGCTCCTCATGACCAGTGCCGTGTATCAACAGGACTCCGGCACCGAGGCGGCCAAAGTGAAAGCGGATCCCGCCAATCAACTCGTCGGGCGTTGTGTGCCTCGGCGCCTTGAAGCCGAAGTCGTGCGTGATTCGCTGCTGTCTGTTTCGGGCGTACTCGACTCAGCGCTATTCGGTCCGGGCACACTGGACCCGGCGAGTCGGCGTCGCAGCATTTACTTCACGGTGAAGCGTAGCCAACTGATTCCGGCGATGCAGGCGTTCGACGCGCCGGAACCTCTGGTGAGCCAAGGCACCCGGCCAACGACGACGGTCGCCCCGCAGGCGCTGTGGTTGATGAACAGCCCGCAGGTCCGCGAATGGGCCGCCGCCTTCGCGAGACGATTCACTCCAGATTCCACTCAACCCCTAACGGAGAGCGTCTCCCGCGCATACTCCCTCGCCTTGAATCGTCGGCCCTCGGAAGCCGAGCGAGTCGACGCCGAGACTTTCATCCAACAGCAACTGGAACGTTACGTGTCTGAAAAGCTACCGGACGCCCGGGAACTAGCGTTGACCGACTTTGCTCAAGTCGTGCTAAGCCTTAATGAATTCGTTTATGTGGAGTAATCTTCCGTTGCTCAATCGGCGAGAGATGCTGCGTCGCGCGGGCGGTGGCGCCGGGCTTCTGGCGTTAACGGGCCTGCTCCAAGAGAATGGCTTGCTGTTGCCATCGTGTCAGGCCGCGGCGGCCGATCCTCTGGCGCCGCGTCTCTCCCATTTCCCGGCTCGGGCGAAGTCCGTGATTTGGCTCTTCATGAATGGCGGTCCGAGCCAGGTGGATACTTGGGATTATAAACCCGAGCTCGCTCGAAACGACGGCAAGGAACTGGAGGGCTTTGATAAGAAGACAGGCTTTTTCACGGAAGCGGTGGGACCGCTCATGAAGTCTCCGTTCGGCTGGGCTCAATACGGACAGAGCGGAACTTGGGTCAGCGACCTGTTCCCGCATTTGTCGCGGCACGTAGACAAGATGGCGTTCATCCACTCCTGCCATACGGAGTCGAACAATCACAGTCCGGCTCTCTTCATGATCAACACCGGCTCCACCCGAATGGGCTTCCCGTGCGTCGGCTCGTGGGCAACCTACGGATTGGGGAGCGAGAGTCGCAACCTGCCGGCGTTTGTGGTGATGAGTGACCCGCT
>DLVS01000007.1:6436-11683 GCA_003445095.1 Verrucomicrobiales bacterium | reverse complement strand
GGTCGTTGCCCTTGCCGGTGCAGCCGTGCGCGACGGCATCGGCGCCGATCTCCTTCGCGTACTCGACCTGGCCCTTGGCCAGGATCTTCTTCATCTGCGCGCGGTCCGCGAACGGGATCCGCTTAGTCACGGCCGATGGCGGACTTGTGCCCGTCCCGCCTCTAACCGTTTTCGGCATCACTGAGTACTCCTCTGATTCGCAAGCGCCGAAAGCCCCGCAAGCCGTATTTGTGCTGCGAAAGGCGGACGACAGTGGCTTCCGCGCTTACAATCTGGCGCGGCGCGGCCTGCACGTCGCAGGAATGTTCCGCCACGCCGCCAGCAAGCAGGAAGTCGTGCGAAGCGTCGGCTGGAGCGACGAAGATGCTCGCCGCATCGTCCTCGGCCACGGCGAGACGCCCGGCAGCGAACACAAACCCGTCGAGGGCGGGCGCGTCGCCTTCCTGCCCCTGCCGAGCATCGAAATGCGCGAGGGCAGCCAGCGTGTTGTCGGCAGCATCCGACGCGTCCTCATGACGGCACGCGGCAATCTCCCGCCGCAAGAGTTCCGTCGTTTCACCCAGCGCCTCGATGGTCAGGAACTCACCGACGAGAAATCACCGGAAGCCGCCGTGCTGATTTTCCGCCACAATGAGAATGACGGCGCGATTCGTCCCTATTTCGAGAAGTCCGCGACATGGGCCACCGTCACGCCCGTAATCCTTCCCGGTTACGACGACCCACGAAAACTCCGCCGCCGACTCGACAACACCGACGCCCCGCTCTCCGTCGCCGAAAAGGCCGAAACCCTCCGCAAACTCGACGCGCGGATCGAACACCTGTTGCGGAAAGCGATCGTCCAGTCCGGATTTTCCGAAGCTATGGCCCGCTGCGCGGCACTCGACTGGCGCAGCACAGGCTACTGGCCCGGTACCGCCCACGCTTCACAGTACGCCGTGCCCGAACAGCACCGACGCTACCGTCGCCTTCATGTCCGCATCACCTGGCAAACGCCGGACGGCTCGCCACTCAAGGTGTCCGGCCCCGTGTGCATTGGTGGAGGAAAATTCTCCGGCTTTGGATTGTTTGCGGCAGAACCTGATGAATTGGCCTAGAAGTTTGACCACGTCCGCTGTGTCCCTCTGTGGCTCTCCAACCTGATTTCGACCACGATTGGCAGGCGGCGGGTCGGATGTCCGTGTTTGTCTCCGACGATCCGCACGTCTGGCGAATGCTAGCGTCCTGCCACTTCGGCCTGGGCTCTTCGTCCCAGTCAATGGGTGACTACGACGATCTGGTCCGCAACATCGCGCCGTTGGCGAAACAAGTCGCTGCTTTGCAGAAAAATGGCGGAAGCGCTCGGCCTGTTACCCATTCATGATCGCAAGCTCCTCCAGTGCAACTTTTGCGGCCTGGAAGATATGACCCACCGGGATGCCTGATTGCATCAGGTGCGAGTCCCGATCTTGGAACTGACGTCGGGCCGAGATTTGTGAAGTAGCGGACCGCACGTTCAATCACCGTCCCTGTGATCAAGCCGGGCGGGAACGGGTGTCACCGGTGTCCGATCCCGATAAGTGACGATGGCGAGCGGTGACAGGATCGCATTGAATCACGCCCCCAGGGAAAATCGAAGACACGCCGGCGGTTTCTCCGGCTTTGTCCGTCCATTCTCTTCAATGCCATTGCCGCTGACTTACTTCGCTCGCCAACGCACTTACTTCCTCGCCAACGCTCTCTTTAACCAATGAAGACTTCTATGGACCGCCATAACCACCATCTGGCTCTCCAGCGGGCGCTGGAGCTGGGCCGGGCTGAAGATCCCGGCGCCTTACCTGAACTGACGCAACTCCTGACGATGCCCTCGTCGGAGATCCGTCGCCTCGCGGCCTCCGCCATCGGCAAGCTCGCGGGTTTTGGCGCAGATCCGACCTCCGCTGTGCAGGCTCTGGCGCCCATAGCTCTGCGAGATCCCCATCCACAAACCCAACAATATGCCCTCAAGGCGCTCAAATCTTATGGCGCGGCCGCCCAACCGCATCTCCACGACCTCGATGATCTTGCCGCCAATGAACGGGCGAAGGATTACGTGCGCCGCTCCGCCCACTCCACCGCCGAGGCGATCCGCGAAGCGGTGCGGATGGCGGAACCGAGCGCCGTCCTTCGTTGCGCTCGCTGCCACCAATCGGCCTCGGCCGAAGAAGCCGCCCGCAGCCAGCAGGCATTTCAACGCGTTTTCTGTGATCGGTGCTTCGACGAGACTTTTCTCGAACGCCGCAATTTCGACACCAAGGTCGAACTCAACAAAACCATCATCGCCAAGGCGGGCACCCTGGTGCAGTCCGACGGTGAGCGCCTCATCGCCGACTGGCTAACCGCTCACAACATCGCCTACCGCTACGACGAGCGGTATCGCATCCTCAGCGGACACGCCATCCGCCCCGATTTTTATCTGCCCGAGTTCGATCTCTATGTCGAGTATTGGGGCATGGATACCGCCGACTACAAAATCGGCATGCTGAAGAAGCAGCAACTCTACCAACAGGAAGGCAAGCGTGTGATCTCCCTGTATCCCCACGACAAGCCCCGCCTCGGCGTCGCAATGCCCGCCAAGCTCGCGTTCTTCGGAGCGCATCTCCCATCGTCAGGCGTTGGCGACCAGTAGCGAGTCAGCAAACAACCGAAATTCTCCAACGATCTTGCCCCGCTGCCCGAGCCGGTAATGCGTTCCCTGATCGCCAAGCTCGCGACGTTGCCTCGGTTCCGGCTGCCGCCGGCAACCACGGCGCACACCCGGCACTACATGCCCTACAACGAGGGGAAGAATGAGAAGACGACGAAGGTTTTCGATACTTTCATTCAGACCGCCGAACAGGCGAAGTTGCTCGTGGCCTGGGACGCGGATTTGGCTGAACCCGAACGAGACGCATTGCAAACGATCACGAGCCGGCTCGCCTACTTTGGCCGCGCTGAAAGCCTGGTTGAAGCCCATTTGCTGGACGGCATCACCGGAGTTGAGGCCGACTCCGTGCCGCTGGAAGAAGGGGAAGCGTTGCTGTCAGGCAAAGAACTCGTTCGTCTGCTCGCCCCAATGACCGCGAGTAAGTACGACGTTTGGCAGGCGGAGTTCACCAAGAATGCGCTGAGCAACTTCGGCCCCAAGCCCACCGCCGCACAGAAGAAGAAACTCCCGAAAGTGCCGACAGATCTTTTCGACGCTCTCCGCGCCGACACTGGGGAACTGCAAGCCGTCGGCTGGAACCTTCCGCCCGGCGCGCAGTTCGTGAACTACGCGCGTCCGGAAAACGCCTTCGCGCTGGCGACGAAGCCGCGTGCTCGTTGCCCTGGAGTGAGGCCAACCGTAGCGCGCTTCGCGCTTAGCAGCGTCGTCCCGCCCGTCATCACCAAGGCGCTCGCGGTGGCTGAGCAGATTCACAAAGTTCTTTGCAGGGAGAAAATCTCGAATGGCCATCCCATCTTCACCGGGGTCGGCGGCAAGAACCACCAGCACGCGCATATTTTTTGCGAGTCCCTTGGCGACTCCAACGCGCACATCACGCACGTCACCATCTATTCACCCGAGGGTTTCGATCACGCCGCGGTGGAGGCGCTGCGGAAGATTCAATGGACCTGGGGCTTCAAGGGACACGACCTGCGAACCGTGCTCCACGGCGTCGGACGAGTTTGACACTCCACTCTTCGCCACCGCCAAGACGTGGCGATCACTGACACCGTTCGTCTCCACTCGCCACGCAAAAACCTATCGCGACGGACGCCCCAAGATGGACGACAACGGATGGCAGGAGGGCTCCGCTCCGCACGACTTGCTGCGTCTGCTTTCGCTGAATCCGAGGTGGCAAGGGGCCAAAATCCGCCGGAATGTTCCCGAACGGATCCAGCCGTTCGAATTTGGTTCCCGCAAATTCCGCTCGCTCCAGTTCCAAACCATCCGTCATGGCGGAAACGGCCGACGGGGACATGACAGCGGCGCGGCGTTTGTGATCGAGTTTCCCGAGCCGGTGAGCGGCCCTATCGCGGTCGGTTATGGCGCTCACTTCAGTCTCGGCCTCTTCGTCCCCATCGATTCCCGGTCGCTCTGATTCGGCCACATTGCGCCGTTGGCGAAACAAGTCGCCGCCCTGCAGAAACAGGCGGAATCGTTTGGCCTGTTCGCTCATGAATCGAAGTAGCCACGGAGGGGACGACGCGCGCGCTCCTTTCACAGTGAGCCCCGGAATTGCCCCCCCAATGTCTCCACGCGCGACCACATGAGTCAGCGCTTCCTTCCGTCAGCGGCTACGACCGTGACTCTTGAAAGTAACGGGCGGAGAGTTTCGTTGCCCGGCCTGTGATCAAGCAGGGAGGGTGCCCGGTCAAATTCCTGATCACGATAAGTGACGATGGCGAGCGGTGATGGGATCACGTCAAGTAAGAGATGGAAATCATGACCATCGGATCTCTTCAGTCTTCATACCCTTCGCCGCTGACTTGCTCCGCTTCGCTCGCGAACCCACCTCGTCATCCCCATGAAGACTTTCATGGACCGCGGCGCCCACCATTACGCTCCCTGCAAGCCCTGGGGCTGGGCCAGGCTGAAAATCCCGGCGCCTTGCCCGAACTGACGCAGCTTCTGACGATGCCCTCAGCGGAGATCCGTCGTCTCGCAGCTTCCGCCATCGGCAAGCTCGCTGGTTTTGGCGCCGATCCGAACTCCGCCGTGCGAGCACTGGTACCAGTGGCCCTGCGAGATCCTCATCCCAAAACCCAGCAATATGCCCTCAAGGCGCTCAAGGCCTACGGCTCGGCGGCGAACTCTCATCTCCACGACCTCGATAATCTCACCGCCAACGAACGGGCGAAGCACTACGTGCGCCGCGCCGCCCGCTCCGCCGCAACGGCGATCCGGGAAGCGCGGCGACTGGCCGAAGCGGGTGCCATCCATCGCTGTTCCCAATGCCAACGGCCGGTCTCGGAAGAGGAACTCGACCGCCGCCGGTCGGCTTTTCAACCCGTCTTCTGCGACGGGTGCTTCGATGAAGTTTTCCTCGAACGCCGCAATTTCGGCACCGCAGTCGAACTCAACAAAACGATCGTCGCTCAAGCCGGAACTCTCGCGCCGTCCGACGGCGAACGCCTCATCGCCGACTGGCTGTCCGCTCATAACATCGCCTATCGCTACGACGAGCGGTATCGCATCCTCAGCGGACACGCCGTCCGCCCCGATCTTTATCTGCCCGAGTTCGAACTTTATATCGAGTATTGGGGCAC
>DLVS01000007.1:0-6219 GCA_003445095.1 Verrucomicrobiales bacterium | reverse complement strand
GAAGGCAAGCGAGTGATCTCGATTTATCCCTCCGACAAAGCCCGACTCGACACCGTCCTGCGTGCCAAACTCGGCTTCTTCGGAGTGCATCTCCAGCAGGTCAGCATGGGTGCGCCGGAGCAAGTCAACCGATCGATGGACTTGCCCCGACAAGGAACCGTGAGTGCACAAACTCATGCGCTCCCCAAGCGCGAAGGTATCCCCTGGGCGGAATTCCGCGGGACCGCGATGCTTTTCCACTCGATCCGTAGCGTGAGGTGCCCGCCAGCATCTTGGTAATCCTGTCCGTAACTTAATTCTTCCCATCAACCGTGGACTGCTGCTGGCATGACCGCGCCTTGTATTCCGTTGATGCTCGCGGCAGTGCGCAGCCAAGAGTCCCGCAGAGGTTTGATCATCCGGAATCCGTGCGTTGAGTGACTCGTCTAGTGTTTTTGGACCGGCTTAACCCAATACGGAATCGAAAGATTTGAAATTGGAGAGGAAGGTCAACGGATTGATGGTATTCGCGGCTCGAATTCCTCGCCGTTGTTTTCAATGCAGACACCAGAATCCTTCACGGAACGACCTCACTGGCTGGAAGCCGTCCAATCACTTCGCCGGGCAATCGTCGATCCAGCGAATCGGGCTCCGGGCGCGTCGCCGCCACATGTCCATCGGAGAACCAAACTTGTGCGCGCCGCGCATGCCGGAAATGAACCGTGGCATTGAGGCGGTTGGTGTCGAAGAAGTAGAATTCCTCCAGCATTGGCCGCTCTGGCGAGGCCGGCGATTGGAAATCGTTCACTTGCCCACCATCAGTAAATACTGCCAGGCCCGAAGGTTGGCGAAACGACGAGGGCACTAATCCTGGAGACCCTCGAGGACCGACGAGCAAGTTGTAGGCATATCCGTACGCCGCGCCGCGAATCTTGGCCTTGAACTGAGGTGAGGCCCGATTGAGCGCGGGACAAATGGTAACGTGACGATCCTGCAAGTAAGGCCAGAGCGGTCCCTGGGTTGAATCGAATTCTCGATCACCTTCGCGGCCATCCGCCAGCCACCCAAACCAATATTGCCAGCCGCCATTGGTCCGCAGGATTCGTTCGGGAAACGTCCGACCGTGGTCGTCCCAATAGAGCTGGGCGGAGAGCCCGACCTGCCGCAAGTTGGTGATGCATCCGGCGCTACGACCGACTTGGCGCGCTCGGATCAAGGAGGGCATCAGCAGCCCCGCCAATACCGCAATGACGGCGCATACCACCAAAACTTCAACCAGCGTAAACGCGGCGCGTGATCGCGTGCTTCGCGTTTGGAATCTCCGAAGTCGCCTCACGAGGCCGCGGGCATCATGCCTGTTTGACGCGCATATTCGAAGATACCGCCGGCATCGACGACGGGACGAACTTCGCCCAGCGGCTTTAGTCCAAAGGTTTTGCCGGTGCCGTGATGGCGAATCGTGTTTTGATCGATGTCTACGGTTGCGACGTCGCCGGTATGAAACACGTCGCACAAACGTTCGACGCATTCGACCGGGTAAAGTTCGCCGGTGGCGACACAGTTGCGGAAGAAGATGCGAGCAAAGCTTTGGGCGACGACGCACTGACATTCGGCCGCGCCCATGGCGATGGGAGCGTGTTCGCGCGAACTGCCGCAGCCGAAATTCCGGCCAGCGATCACGATGGGATATTCCGCATCCATTTTGCCTTCTTTAACGAATCGCACCGGGTACAGGGAGTCCGGCAAACCGCACAAGGCGTAACTGCCCAGCTTTTCGTACTCGTCGGTGATCGTGGGGACGAGGTTAAGGTACTGAGCCGGGATGATCTGATCGGTGTCGATGTTGTCCTGGACGACGTAAACGGGACCGGTGAACTGGCTACTCACGGCGGCAAGATGCGGTGCCCGACGGGAACGGACAACTGGATTTCTGGTGCCCTTAAAGAGCTACGGACCTAAGCCGAGGGCATTGCCCAACGGCCCTGCGATTAGGAATCTTTTGTTGCAGTTAGTCGTCAACTCCCGTTCAACACGCCGGTGCAAGCGAAGTTCAAAAGAATCCCGGGCGCTATCGTCGCACCGAAGGGTTTCCAGGCCGCCGGAGTTTTTTGCGACATTAAGCGGCTCGGGACCGGAAAAGGCTCACACAAAGGAGCCAAGCGCGATCTCGCTCTCCTGGTGTCGGACAAGCCCTGCGCCGTCGCCGGGATGTTTACCACGAACCAGATTTGTGCGGCGCCGGTGAAGGTCTGCCTTGATCGCGTGGCACGAGGTGCGGCTCAGGCAGTCGTCATTAACTCAGGAAATGCCAATGCCTGCACTGGAAAACAGGGCCTGGAAGACGCGAAAACGATGACCCGACTGACGGAGCAAGTCCTGAGGTTGAAGGCCGGCTATGCCTTGGTTGGTTCAACGGGCCGCATTGGAGTTGCCTTGCCCATGAAACAGGTCAAGGCGGGGATCCAAGCCGCGGCAAAGGAACTCGGGGCCACCGAGGATCACGCGGCCCGCGCCGCCGAAGCGATCATGACCAGCGACAGCCGACCTAAACAGGTGGCCATCGAATTCGCCCTCGGTGGCCGGCGAGTGCGCCTGGGCGGTATGTGCAAGGGCGCAGGAATGATCCAACCCGGAATGAGCGGGACGGGCCGTCGCCCCGCCGCCCAGCCTCAAGGGCTTCACGCGACGATGCTCGCGTTCATCACCACCGACGTGGTGATCGAATCAAAGCTCTTGCAAAGCGCGTTGCAGGAGGCCGTGGCGAACAGTTTCAACCGAATCACCGTGGATGGGGATATGAGCACCAATGACACCGTGCTCGTGCTCGCGAATGGCCGGGCCGGCAATACGTCCTTTCAGAGCGGAAGTCGCGACTCGCGGATATTCGGGGCGGCACTCCAGTACGTCTGCCTCGAGTTGGCGAAAATGATTGTTCGCGACGGGGAAGGGGTTCATCGCGTCGTCACCGTCCGAGTGACCCGTGCCAAATCTTTGGCGGACGCCGACACGGCCGCGCGTTCGGTAGCCAATAGTGCCTTGGTCAAAACGAGCTGGCATGGGGGGGACCCCAACTGGGGAAGGATTATCGACGCGCTCGGTTACAGCGCGGCCACCGTTGTCGAAAACAAAGTGGACATCGGTTATAGCGCTCCCGGAAGCCGCCAAATCGTGTGGAGCTTGAAACGCGGGCAACCGACGAGCGCGACTTATCGCACGCTGTGTGCGGCGGTGGAGCCTCTGGAATTCGATTTGCACATTCGGCTGAACTTGGGTGTCGGATCCGCAGTGATGTATGCCGCCGATCTCACCGAACAGTATGTGGACTTCAATAAAGGCGATGTCACCGATCCGTCCACGCTAGGGGGATAAGGTTGTTAAGGTTGCGTTGAAATCGCTAGCCTGCCTCAGCTCAAGTCCAATCCTTCGTAGACCAACGGGAGGGGTATTCTGAATTCTATCGACGGCAGCGCGAAAAACTCGTCGCCTCGGGTCAGGATTTCCGGTGTCCAGTTCCGACTCCGTTGATAAATGGTGATCTCCCGTTTGTCCTGTGCGACTAGGACGTACTTTTGCAGGGACTCCAGTAGGTGACCGGAACAAGCCGGCGGCGTGCGCCTGGTGGTTCTGGTTTAGAGTTGTCAAAATCCCGACTCAGATTGGTGGGCATGAACTTTCGTAGGAACCGACGTGAGGAGGCGCCATCATCCTCCTCGGGCCTACGCGTGTGCCATTGGAGATGGAGCCTCGTTACCTCGACTGCTACGGCTCCTACGGTCTGGTTTCGATCTGTGCCTTGTGCGCTCGACTTACCTCCCGTTACCTATCCAACTTCCAGCCAGCCAATATGCAGGAATTGATCGCCAAAGCGGCCACGCTGTTAGAGGCGTTGCCCTACATTCAGAAGTTCAACAGCGCGACTTTCGTGGTCAAGTACGGCGGTTCCTTCATGGATTCGCCGGACCCCGCGGTGCGGCAAGGCGTCGCTCGCGACATTGTATTCTTAGAGGCGGTCGAGATTGATCCCGTGGTCGTCCATGGAGGCGGGAAGGCAATTACCAGGGCGATGGAACAGGCGGGACTGAAAGCGGAGTTTGTTCAAGGACAGCGCGTCACTGATCGGGCGACGGCGGAGGTGGTGGATCGCGTTTTGTCTCGCGAGATTAACCCGGACCTGGTCGCCGCCATCAACCATCTTGGCGGCGTCGCCCAGGGATTTGCCGGCACCGAGATCTTCACCTGCCGCAAGGCCACCCCTCGCGGGCCCGACGGAACTCCGCTGGACTTGGGCTTTGTGGGCGAGGTGACCCAGGTTAACACAGGCCCGCTGGAAGACTGCCTTAAGCGCGGCTTCACGCCCGTCATCAGTCCAACTGCCCGAGGGGAAGATGGACAAATCTACAACTGCAATGCTGATGTCGCCGCCGCTCGAGTCGCGATCGCTTTGCGCGCCCGGCGGCTTGTGTTCATGAGCGATGTGCCTGGTCTCCTGCGTGACCCTAAAGATCCTTCCACGTTGATTTCTCACCTGAGCTCTCGGGAAGTGGCGGCGTTGAAGCAGGCCGGAATTATCGATCGCGGCATGATTCCCAAAGTGGACAGCGCCGTGGCCGCTCTCGTGGCGGGAGTGGAAAAGGTGCAGTTCGTTGACGGACGCGTCCCGCATTCGTTGTTGCTGGAGATCTTCACTGACGTCGGCGTCGGTACCGAACTGGTCGCGTAGACAGGCGAGGTCCGGACAGGCGTATTGCAGGCGGTGGCTGGATGTTCCTCGGCGCCTGCGTAGAAACTTCAGCTTTTTCTTTTCCCCGGCTGGCGGCCACGCATTATCCGCGCCCGTCATGAAAATCGTGCTGGCATACTCCGGCGGCCTCGACACGTCGGTGCTGCTTTCTTGGATCAAAGACACCTACGGCAACGCCGAAATGATCGCTTTCTGCGCCAACATTGGCCAAGAAGACGAGCTGAAGGGTCTCGACAAAAAAGCAAAGAAGACGGGCGCTTCTAAGGTCTACATCGATGATCTGCAGGAAGAGTTCGCTCGGGACTTCATTTATCCAATGCTCCGGGCGGGGGCGATTTACGAGGGCCAGTATTTTCTGGGGACGAGCATCGCGCGGCCGCTCATTGCCAAGCGCATGGTTGAGATTGCGCGAGCCGAGAAGGCGGATGCCATCGCGCACGGCGCCACCGGTAAAGGCAACGATCAGGTTCGCTTCGAACTCACGGCCGCGGCGCTGGCGCCCGAGTTGCAGATCATCGCTCCGTGGCGCGACGCGCGGTATCGTCAGGATTTTCCCGGCCGCCAGGAGATGATCGACTACTGCGCGGCTAAGGGAATCCCAGTCCAGGCGAGCGCCAAGAAGCCGTATTCCATGGACCGCAACCTGCTGCACATCTCCTACGAGGCAGGCATTCTGGAAGATCCGTGGTATGACTCGTTCGATCTCAAGAATCGCGACTACTTCACCACGCTCTCCGTGCTTCCGGAAGATGCGCCGGACCGACCGGATTTCGTGACGCTGGATTTCGTGAAGGGCGATTGCGTGGCGGTGAATGGAAAGAAGCTGTCGCCGCTTGGAGTGATGAAGGTGCTCAATAAGCTCGGCGGAAAGCACGGCGTCGGCCGGGTTGACATGGTCGAGAACCGCTTCGTGGGCATGAAGAGTCGCGGGGTGTACGAAACCCCAGGTGGGAGCATTCTGCATTTCGCGCATCGGCAAATGGAAAGCCTGACGATGGATCGCGAAGTCATGCACCTGCGTGATTCGCTCATCCCCAAATATGCCGAGCTCGTGTATTACGGATTCTGGTTCGCTCCGGAACGATTAGCGCTACAGGCGTTAGTGGAAGAAAGCCAAAAGAACGTGACCGGCACTGTGCGTGTGAAGCTCTACAAAGGGGCCATATATGTGGCGGGTCGTAAGAGCCCGTTCTCGATGTATCACCCGCAGATTGCGACGATGGAGGCCGATCCAACCAAAGCGTACAATCAAGATGATGCCTCCGGTTTTATCCGGCTTAACGGATTGCGGTTGCGGGTGAACTCTGCGGTGAACGGGGCGGGGAACTTGGCAAAGCTGAAGTAGTCATTTTGGAATTGGAGGCTGTCCATGAATCGGCGTAGTCGCGGAGGGAACGACGCGCACTCTCCTCTCGCGCCACGATCTCCGTGGGTACCCCAGTGTTTCCACACGCGCCGCATTAGTCAGCGCCTCCTCCCGTCGGCGGCTACCCGGTTCA
>DLVS01000441.1 GCA_003445095.1 Verrucomicrobiales bacterium | reverse complement strand
TTGCCGGCGCTGAAGCTCCGCTTCGCATCGTTTGATCTCTTCTTCGCGCTGTTTTGCCTCAGCTCGTTCGGCGCGTTCGCGGCGCTTGTCGTCCGACTTCTGTTTTTCTTGGTCGCGCTGCTTCGGCTCCGTCTTCGGAAGGGAACGTTCTTGGACTTGGCGTTCCCGCTTGTCAGCGTCCGTGTCGGTTGCCCCAAAACTTTTTGGCTCGTTGAACTGGAGAATGTCATGCGCCATCGCTTTGAGGCGGCCGGGCCGAAAGAGCTCTTCCAGGCCCTTTAGATCGACGCCGGCAGTGACGCGGTCGAGGTAGAGATGGGCCTCCGCCCGCGCGCGCGACGCTTGGACGTATCCCATTTCGCGCCCCATAAAATCGCCAGAAACAAGTGAAAAGCTGTTCTCGCAAGTGATCCCTTGCGCCCGGTGTCCAGTGAGGGCGTAGCCCAGGCTAACGTGCGGATAACGGTCGAGCGGCACCGTTACGCGAGTTCCAGAATCAAGTCGGACGACCAAATCGTCCCCGCTCGCCCGCAGCACTTCACCCAAGGTGCCGTTGTTCACTTTGAGTCGGCTCGAGTTCGCATCGAAGATGACGCGGTCCCCGACATGAAACTTTTGGTCGCGATGTTCGACATAACTTTTGGAAAGCTCCCCGCATTGCTCGCGTTTCTCCTGGGCGGCCTTGTTGAGAGCACTCACTTCTTCGCGCGTGGAGGCTAGGATCAAATTATCGCGAGGCGGTCCGGACCTCCGCCAGTCATCCACCCAACGCGAAACGGTCTCTTCCTTGTTCTGAAGTACGTGAATTCGTCCACGTCCGTTTAGTTCGTCGAGCGCTTTACGAACATTACCGACGGCTAAATCCTTTACCATCTCGCGAGCCCACGGTTCATTCTGGCGCTGAATATCTTTCAGTGTGGCGTGACTAACGCGGGTCGCGAGACTCTCAAAGGGCGCGCCGGCTTCGATGGGCGGGTTTTGTCGGCGATCACCGACTAAGATCACCTTGGCGCGCGCCGCGGTCAGCCGATCAACTAAGTCCGCCATCTGGCGAGTACCGACGAGGCCTGCCTCGTTAACGACCACGATGGTCTTGGAGCTGATTTTTTTGCCATCGACTCCGCCGACGCCAAAGGTGAGATGAGGCAACTTTAAACCATGCACTGGGCTCCACGCGGGCGCTTTTGGGGCCAACGGCGTTGAGGTCCGAGCCAGGGTTACGCCCGCCACCGAAACGATGGGCTCATTCATCTGCCAAAGGACCGAAGCGAGGGTGTAACTTTTGATGCCGGCCGATTGCGTCAGAGATTCGGCGGCCTTTCCGGTGAGTGAAACGCCGATGACGGTGTAGCCGGACTTTTCCCAAACCTCGCGGGCGGTCGCGAGCATCGTGGACTTGCCGGTTCCAGCGAGACCAGAGACCACCTTCACCGCTCCCGGAGTCGTCGTGATATGGAGGACCGCCGCCTTTTGCTCGTCGGAAAGCGGGCGCGTCCCCAGATGAGTTCCGACGAATCTCGCTGAGACTAAATGACGGTTAGAGTCGCGACCGGCCACAACTCTGGCGAAGAACTCCCGCTCCATCCGGAGCGTTGCCTTGGTCGTAAACTGGTCTTCGCCGTGAAGCTGACCCAGTCGAATTAGTTTAGGCAAAATGGCGCGGGCCGCTTCTTGGATTTGGCCCACACGAAAGCCCTTGCTCTGAACTTCATCGGCCAACGCCCGAACCACATCACGACAGGTAAAGTGGGCCTGATACTGCGATAGGTGCTTTACGGCTTTCACGATATCCCGCGCGGGAATCGGACCGACTGGAAGAGAGCGCTTTCCCAGGAGGGCTTGTGCTTGGGCAGTACTCCAACCGACGCCTCGCCCTACGGCCTCCCACATGGCAAATAGATCCCGCCTGGGCAGATGCTCTTTCGGCGGACGGGAGGCCAAAGTGGCGCGGCGAGCCGCTTCGGGACCCGACTCTCCCCTTTCAGCGAGCCGGCGCAGAACTTGATCCCTCCGCTTGGAGAATGCTCGGGTCAGCGATCCAACGACTCCCGCGACCTCGAACCCATGCCGCCCGCGTTGCGTCAGTTCCACACCGAGTCGGGCGATCAATTCCGTACCCAAGGCCGCCCGGTACAAAGCGCCGGCGACCATCTTGTGAACAAACAGAGGCTTACTGAGAATCGACCCAGTTGTACCATCGTCGCGTACGCAGACCGAAGCAATGACCACGTGGATATGAACCTGCGGGTCACCCGCTCGGCTGGTGGGGTGAGGGAACAGGGCTGCGCACATGCCGACAGATTCTCGAAAGGCGCCCGCGTGTCCGCGACGCGTCCAAAGAGCATTTTGCTCAAGATACTCTAAGGTGGAAATGACGGCAGCACGATGTGCCGCCTCGACCTGCTCACGGATCCACGGGTCTCCTTGGCTGTACAACACCGAGACGCTCTTAGGAGCGGAAAAGGTCAAATCCCAGCCACGCTGCCGGTCCTTTTCGCCGGCATTTTGCACCAACGGCTTCGAAGGATCAGGGGAAAATCCAGCCATCACCGCTTTGAACGATTCCGGATTGACTTTCCCGGTGAGGCCAAGCTTCTCGGCGCTTTGCCCAAACCAAGTGCCGATCGGCTCACCGCCCTGGGTCATATAGTCCTCGTTGGTGAGATCGATGTAGTATCTCACCGCGGCGGAACTGGTGATGGGCGAGGAGATACTTAGCACTGAGGCGTCCCTCCAAAGTTCGCTTCCGTCCAGGCGTCCACTTCATGGCTGGGCACCTTGCCGGCGGTGACAAGAATCGCCTTGAGCCCGGTAACAAAGTCGCCCCTGAGCTCGCACACACTGTCGCGGATGCCTTGGATCTCTTTCGAGGTGTGTCCTAAAGACTGCTCAAAAACTGCGGTGGCTTGAACCTCCAGGAGCCTTTCCAAGACAAGTTGTCGGGACAATTCCCCTACCGATTGCCCCAGCCCAGCGGCGCGC
>DLVS01000738.1 GCA_003445095.1 Verrucomicrobiales bacterium | reverse complement strand
ATTCCGGAAGTGTTATCGCGCGGCGCGGCGCCACCTGGCCAAAACGATGATTGTGGCATGCCGGTTGCAGGCTTGATATAGCGAATACTGTTCAACTCAAACGTGAGATCGATGACAGGCATTCGTCCGTCTGAGATCGGAACGGGATTCCGAACCATCTCCGTCATCGATTCGTTCAGATAGCGATCCCACGATTCTAGTAAAGCGTCGCGGCTTGGAAATGAGCGACCAAGATTGATGGGAAGGTTTTCAAACCGCGCAATCACGTAGTTGTCGAACTTGTCGCTATGAAAGTAAATTCCACCGCAAACCAACCAGTCGATACCGCTAGTGTCGTTGCAAACACATTTGAAACAAACATCCTTGAACTCATCTGGTGAAAGCAACGTGTAGCCCACATTCAATATGACCAGGACCCGAACGGGTGGTTGGCCGTCACGCTTGGCAGTGGCTTGCAACTGCTTCGATGCCTTTTTGCACGCGTTCTTGATCGGGACTTCGACTATTCTGTAGTAATTCCTAGAATTAGACTCATTCAGACTCTCTGGACTGATGAGCACCACCGGCTGATCCGGTTGCATTTCACGAAACAGGTTTGCGAGCTTCCTTTGGCGATCCGTCTTCTCGAACCCTTCTTCACTGACTAACTTGAGCTCGATGATCGCCTCGTTCAGGCGGTAATCTGCCGAGCTTTCTTCAAGAATCCTGGAGCCTCCTGCGGACGTGATCACCCGGTCAAAATCCTCTTCAGTGACAGTCTTGATTCGTATGTATTCCATGTTCGGAATTTCGTCATGGTCCGCCGGGTGATTGCCTCAGCGTTGCAGTATTTTGACAAGCGGGCATTCGTCTCGCGAACCTCGGCGAGTGAGAAAGCCAGCCTTCGTGCAATGACTTTGTTTGACTGACATGACATTTACAATGTTGAGATGATTTCGATGGCGACGCTCTTTGCGAGCGCGATCGGCTCTTTATCCTTTCTTTTGCCTCAACACGGCTTGAAGTCGTTTGAACTGGGCCGATCCACATCGTCTATTGCGTATTGCCGTCCTTTCATCCCCAAATCTCCGCTCCTTCCATGACTTGATTCGGCACCAGCGGTTGATGCTGCCAGTGCTCGCTTTGTTTCACCTTCTCCACGAATTCGGGCCGGACCATTTTCGCGCGGCCCGTGACGTGGCCACCGGTTTCGATGCGCACGTAGAGTCCTTCCATCAGGTGGTCGGTCCCGCCGGTGACGGGGTTCTCGAACGCGCTGTCGAAGAAGGACGGGCCGATGAGCGCGCGGAGTTCTTCCGCCGTGGCGGGGCCGCGATGGAGTACGGGCACGGTGTGCAGGCCGGTGCCGTTGAGCATTTGCAGGCGCGTGGCGAGGTCGAGGAATGTCGCCGCATCCTTGTCGTAGAGGTCGAACTCGAAGAAGTAGTGCGGCAGCGCGTGATAGTGGACGGAGTGCTTCGCGTAGAGCCATTCACCGTAAAGAATGAACCGGCCGCCGAGCATCGCCTCCAGCACGGGGCGCTTCACGGAGGTCCATTGCTTGAAGAGGTCGTATTGTGGATGCATGCCCTCGGTGATTTCGTGGCCGCGACATTGCAGCACCATCCGTCCGCGCGTGGTGAAGTGGATGCCCACGTTGGTGCCGTCGAGCTTTTCTTCCACGATGAGCGACGGATCGGCGATGAACGCCGCAGATTCCCGGCGGCCAAGGTGCTTGTCGTCGTCCGTGCCTTTCGAGCCGAAGAGATGTGGTGTGCGCGGATATTTGATGAAGTCGTCACGAGTGGCGCCCATGAGTCAGGTTGCTCCAACTCCAGCCACTTTCTGGAGTTGAGGGTTCATGGTTGAGAGTTGAGAGGTGTCGTTCATTTCACTCGTTGCTTTGGTCATGACCACGTAGCTATTTCGAGCCCTTGGCAACTGCTTCAAGAAGGCGGGTCCGAATGAAGGTGGCGTAGGCTTCCTTCATCGGGAGTTCAAGTTCCGTTTTGAGACGCCGGCGAATAGCCTTGGTTGCCTCACCGGTCTTTGGATTGACTCCGGTCTTTTCGTAATCCTCCCAGAACAGACCGACGCCCCGCTTCTGCCAGGCTGGAAGTTTCCCAAAATTGATGCCGTGCCGGAAGAGTAGCTCATTCTTATCCGAGGTCGTTTGGCCCAGCAGAAACTGGGTTGCCTCCTTCACGGACTTGCCCGATTTCCGCAATAACCAGTAGCAGTGGGCGTTCAGGGCGTTGCGGGTGGCGTCCTCTTGCCGCCACCGGAAGTAGTCCACGATGAGCTGTTCCGTCGGCAGTTGGCTGATGCGGCAATCAAAGCACCCAACGGCCCCCAGTTGCAGGGAGAAACACGCACTAGCCTCGCCGGCCAGGACGGAGTCCAGCTTTCGAAGCTTGCGATCGAAAGAGTCCTCTTCCCGGTGAAACAACAGCGAGATCTCATCGCTCTGAGTGTAGCCGTACACGGTGCGGAGGCCGGCGTTCATGAGGTGCTCGACCGTGCGGGTCATGTGGTCCCGGAAACGCATGTCGAACGGTGCCTCAAATTGATGAACCTCCTTGGTGAGACGCGTGAATCCGCGACCGTCTAGGCGAGCGACGATGAAGAGGCCGGGCAGTACGCAGTGATCGTGTGCCGTTTCGAAACGGCGCATCTTCGCATCGAGGTCGTCAAACTTCATGGTTCCATTCCTCCACGATGAATTGATTTGAATCGCCGAGCCGGACAAATCGCAGCTCATCAAAACCCTCGTCCGCCGAAGGTAGCTCCAGTCGGCGGCTGGCACCCCGGATAGCGAGGTCGGGAACCCGCTCCTCGCCCTCCCTCGCCGCATTTCGCACCAACGCGTCTGCTACTCGCGACTGGAAGAAAAAGCCTCGAACAGTGAACTGGCTCGTCTTCGCCAAGGCAATGTATCGCGCGCGGTCCTCACGCGTCAGGTTAGTGTTATCCACCACGAACGGTGTTTTGCCATCCAGACAGGCCGCGACCAGCAGCGATTCACGATGCCGCGTCTTGAGCATGTCGAGGTTCACTCGAACGTGTGTGTTGTAGAAGCACTCGCGGTAGAAGCTCGATTTGCCGGTGGCTTGAATGCCGATGAAGAGAATCAGTTCCATGCAGTGAGTCAGTCCAGAGTGCGTTATTCGCTTCGCAAGGAAGCAGCGGCCTCTGAGCGTTCTTGGTTCGCCATTTCGCGCCGCGTTTTAATGAGGAAGCGATTCGCGGCTTCGTAGTTCGGGCGTTCGGGAAGTCGCGTTCCGACCAATGCGCTTTCGAAGTCGGCGTGTAGTTCTTTGCGCCAGTCATCCACGTCGGACCACGGCATTTCGCCGCGTTTGACGGCGAGCAAGCGGTCGCGATGGGCTCCGACATGAACCGGGACACGCCCATCGCGCAGGGTAGCCGCGCCCGTGAAGAGCAATCGAAGAAGGTGCATGGCATGTTTCCAGCGAACCTCCCCGTGATTTCGGAGGTCCTGCTCGATTTTCTTGAACTGGCTCATCGCATAGCCGTTGAAGGTCTGGAAGATCATCTGGCTGAGGAAGCAGTCACGCTTTGCGAGCAGTTCTTCACCGAGCGGCGTGGCATTCTCCACCAGCGGCGAGTAGAGGCATTCGAGGATGTTCGGGTTGGCCTTGAGCGCCATTGTAAGAAATTTCTGCAATTCCCAAAAACAGCTTTGCGCGGCGTTGTCCTCGAACTGCTCGGGCGCGCCAAAGAGCGACCATTGCAGCTCGGCGGGCGCGAGATAGATGCCGCGCCGGTCGGTGTCGGAATCGTCGGTGTCCAGTCCGTAGGCGCGTGAGCCGACGACGCAGCGGTAGGTGATGTACTGCTCCAGTTCAAAACCCGGTGTGGCGTCCGACGCGGGAAGCCGGTCTTCGAAATGTTTGAGCACCTCGAGTTGGTCGTGTGTCAGCGAAGCTTCAAACCCATCGGGGAAGCGAACGAGGAAATGTTTCTCATCCTATTTCGGAGTCCGGATTTGGTTAACGCGCCGGCCGATCTCGCTGCAGAGCTCGCTGAATCTCTCGCTCCGTTTCGCGGCGTTGCAGGTCGTGGCGTTTATCGTACTCCGCCTTGGCTTTGCCGACGGCGAGCGAAACTTTCACGCGGTTGTTTTTCCAGTAGAAGGACAGCGGAACCAGCGTATTGCCTTTGATGCTCGCCAGGCTGAAGAGCTTACGAATCTCCGATTTGTGCAGCAACAGGCGCCGTTTTTGTTTCGGCAGATGGTTGTGGATATTTCCGTGGGAATACTCGTCGATGTGGACATTATACAACCAGGCCTGTCCCTGTTCGACTCGCGCAAAAGCATCTGAAATCTGCCCGCGCCCCCCGCGCAACGACTTGACTTCGGTCCCGCGCAACACGATGCCCGCCTCGACCGTTTCCAGGATCTGGTAGTCTCGGCGAGCCTTGGGATTGGTGAGAATATCGCCCATGAAACAGCGCGGGTGTTGGTTGCCCGCAGCATAGGCAAATCGCCACCAACGCAAAAGAAAGCCGATGATTTCTTCTCCCGCCCTTCGACTTCCCTCGGGCGACGGCACCGCCCACCTACGGCGTCACAGCTCGGGGGCGGCGCTTCCGTTTCGGTGCTTCCGCCGCTTTGCTACCGGGTTCGCCAGTATCCTCGAAATAATATCCAATCTTGTCTTCGATCAGTTCGAGTAGCGCAATGTCGGCCACGCCCATGCCCGGATCCTCCTGAACCAACGGCCGGCTAATGCCCCCTCCGCCACTGTTCAATTGGCGGACGCGCCGGGACACTAGATTTACGAGCACGTGAGGGTTGCCTACTTTTTCGAGTGCCCTGCGGGTGAGTTCGACGTTCATGGATAAAGACAATCGCTAAAGGACGGGGAAGGTACGGGGGAAGACCGCTGGAGCAATCCTAAATTTTTAGACGCCGACTGTCGAACCTTCGGGTGGGTATCTGCCGCCGTTGCCTCGAACGTAACGCGACGATGAGTCTAGACGTTCGCCGGCTTCGCTTAGTCTTTGCCGGTACCCGGATCGCCCCCCCATTGCCCGATTTCCAAATGCGGCTGATTGTCGTTGTTCCATCGTCGCCGCCATTCGTTGTTCTTCGGATTGACGACTTCCTTCCTGACAGCCGACTCGGCGTGACCGTCAGCAAATTGGATATTGGTGCGCCGGCTATGGCGATTGGACGGCCATTGATCCGATTCTTTGGGATCAATGTTGCCATCCCAATTGGTGTCGGTTTTCGAATCGGCCAACATGATCAATTCGGTCGGCGCCAGCACCGCTCCTTCCCGCACCTCCTCAGAAAACCCTGGCCCGATGTCCCCGCCGAGGCCCAATTGAGGTTTGGCGCCGGGCGCTGCCAGCCCCCAGTCGTTATATCCGTAGGTGAACGCGGCAGCTCCCAAGCGGAATACCGGCGTGCCGATGTATTCCAACTGATTGCGCAAGGTTCGGTTGACGTTCGTGTCCCACCGCCAGATGCCTTTGCCGGCCGGGCACCAAAAAGCGGTCCGATTCGTACCCATTTGAGAAAACAAGCGATTGACCCAAAGGTAGGAGAAATAACCTGGCCCTGGCCGAGCGTCGATGCAGCCGGGGTACATCCTGAATTCGTTGACGTACATGATGGTGGCCAGGCCGATCTGACGCAGGTTGTTCAGGCACGCGGTCTGAGTGGCTTTGCTCTTCGCCTTGGCCAGCGCGGGCAACAGCATTCCGGCAAGAATTGCGATGATGGCTATCACCACCAGCAACTCGATCAAAGTGAAGGCCAACTGACGGCGCGAGGATGATGCGGGCTGACGCATAAAAGGCATGGGCTAACGACATCAACATCCCCTGGCGCTGCCCGACGAGCCATGCCCGCGGGGCACGGTGTCCTATCTGGAATGCACGCCCGACAATTCTCCGGCGAATCTCGGTAACGAGCGGCTCTCGGAATTTTGACTGGTTCCAACGGAACCGAATGACGATCGGCTACTGGCCGCTCGCCGGTGATGGATCGGTTTTTCAATGGCGCGACTTTCGCGTGGGGGCCGTTGTGCCACTCTAGGCAAGGTGGCCGATGCGCGTTGCCGTTGCCGAATCCTTTACGCGGCACACTCCCGATTCACTGGCGTCTGCTCTGCGCGACGAACCTGGGAGCGTGCTGCTTCGCACGGGCACGTTCGATGTGCCCAGCGCGCGGTATTCCTTGGTGGCGGCGCGTCCAACCCTGACCTTCCGTTCTTGGGGTACCACCTGTGAAACTTGTTACGCCGACGGTCGGGTGGAGCATCAATTTGGAAATCCTTGGCGACATTTAGGGCCGTTGTTGGCCCGGTTTGAACTGTTGGATGAGCCCGACCTTCCGTTTCCGCTCGGGGGCTGCTTCGGATATTGGGGATTCGACCTCAAACAATTCGTCGAGCCGCGGCTCACCCGACGCGCGATCAACGACCTCGAATTGCCGGATTGCCACCTTGGTTTCTTTGCGAGTTTGGTGGTTTTCGACCATGAGCTTCGCAAGACCTGGATCGTCGCTACCGGGCTCGATGAGCAAGGCAACCGCAACGTCGGTGAGTTGAAACGGCAACTCGAGTGGTGGCGTGGCCGCTTGGCAATACCCCCGGACACGGAGGTGTATTCGACAAATCCCAACGTCGCGTCGTCCGCGGAGCCGGAGGTGGCTACGTCAATGTCACGCCCGGAGTTTCTCCGCGCCGTCGAGCAAGCTCAGCGGTACATCCGCGCGGGTGACATCTATCAAGTGAATCTGGCGCACCGGCTCCGGGCGGACTGCGGGGGTTCGGGCTGGGATTTTTTTTTGCGGCTTACCACGCAATCCCCCGCCCCCTTCTCGGCGTACTTCGATTGCCGGGACTTCCAACTTGTCTCGTCATCGCCGGAACTATTTCTGCGTCTAAGCGGACGGCATATCGTCACTCGCCCGATCAAGGGAACACGTCCTCGTGATCGAGATCCCGTGCGCGACATTCAACTCGGTTGGGAGCTGCAGCGGAGCGAAAAGGAAAACGCGGAACTGGTGATGATCACCGACCTTTTGCGCAACGATCTGGGGCGGATTTGCGATTACGGCACCGTGCGCGTGCCCGACCTCATGCACCTCGAACGATTCGCGCAGGTCCAACATTTGGTTTCGACGATCGAAGGCCGGCTCCGGGCTGAAGTAACCCACTTAGATGCGCTGTCGGCGTGCTTTCCTGGGGGCAGTATTAGCGGCGCCCCGAAGATCCGCGCGCTCGAAATCATCGACGAATTGGAACCGGTCGCACGGGGCCCGTACTGTGGATGTCACGGTTACCTGGGTTTTAATCGGGAGAGTCAGCTAAGCGTCACGATTCGGACCGCAGTGGTGAAGGACCGAAAGGTCTGGTTTCATGTTGGCTCGGGAATCGTCGCCGATTCAATTCCGGACGCGGAATACCAAGAGACTTTAGCCAAGGCGGGCGGGTTTCTGGCGTCGCTCCATCCGGCTTGTACGACCACTCCGGCTGTCCGAGATGGTTCGAGCTGCCGTCGCGAATCCTCCAACCTCGCAGGCAAGACGCCGATGGAGTGAGGCACCGGTCTTGCCGCGACCTGGCGAGCCAGAGTGACAGATCCGCAGTGTCTCCCGCGATAGCACCATTTTGGCGCGGCATCTCGGCCCGCACTCTCCCAACGCCAGCTTGTTCCGGGTGAATGTATTGCGGGTACCGGTTGCTTCTGGCAGCTTCGACAAAAGCTTCCATGGGCGCTTCCGACCAATCTGACCCTCCAGACGCAGCGTCGAGCCGGTCAGAGCGGTCCTCTTCCGGACGAGCCTTAGTTTTCACGGATATCGTCGGATCGACTCTGCTGAAACAAGTTTTAGGCGACCGAGAAGGCACCGAACGAATTCTGCGCCGCCATGAGGAGGCCCGGTTGGTGCTGAAGGAGGTCGGGGAGGGAGAAGAGATCAGCACGGCCGGCGATGGGATGTTCTTGAGCTTCGACTCGCCGGCGCGGGCGTTGCGGTTTGCCTTGATCTTGCAACGCCGAATCCGCGGCCTGTGGCCCGGCGAACCCCCGGCGCGACGATTGCGAGATCGGATGGGAATTCACTTCGGAGAGGTGGAAGTCCGCCATTTCCCCGATGGTTCTAAAGATTTGTTTGGGCTGGAAGTGGACCGAGCGAACCGGGTGATGAGCCTTGGAGGCGCCGACCAGATTTTGCTGACGCAGTCCGCGTTTGATCGGGCGCGGCAAGCATGGTCCGACGCGTTGGGACGGGACTTGGGGGAGCTCTCGTGGGTCAGCCATGGAATCCACCAATTGGCGAACCTCGACCATCCGCAGGAACTCTTCGAGGTTGGGGAGGTCGGGTTAGCGTTTCTGCAAGCACCCGCTGCCGCAAAGAAGAAGAACGATTCGGCTAACATCACGGGATGGCGGCCAGCGGGCGGCGAACCCGTCCCGGGTTCCGATTGGCGCCTTGAGCGACGTTTAGGAGGTGGGCCGGCCGAAGAAGTCTGGCGAGCGGTGAATCGAGAAACTTCCGTTCGCTGCATTTTGCGATTTTGCTTCGAAGCGAATCGCCTGAAACGGCTGCGCCAGCGTCGTGAGTTGCTGGAGGGCTTGGTGCGACTCGCGGGAGAGCATCCGCATTTGGCTCGGGTGACCGCCTGCGCCCTCGAAGTTCCGCCGTATTACGTCGCCTATGAATTCGTTCCCGGACGCCCGCTGCCGGACTGGCTGGAGACGGCCGGAGAAACGGCTTCCCAAGAGACGAAACTGGAGCTGATTGCTCAGCTAGCCGATGCCTTAGAGGGAGCGCATCGGGCTGGCATTATCCACGGCGACCTAAAGCCCGGCGCCGTTGTCGTTGCGGAAGACGGAGCGGGTCGGCCGCAGGTCAAACTGGCGAGGTTAGGACTGGGCCAAGTGTCGGCGGACGAGACGCTCGCCGCGATCAAAATGCTCTGGGATTCGACGCCCACTGGCGCGGTGCCAGTGGGTCCGCGGTTCGATGGTCACGTCTACCTGGCCCCGGAGTTGTTGCAAGGGGAGGACCCGAGCGTGAAGAGCGACCTCTACGCCCTCGGGGTGCTGATGTACCAATTGTTGGTGGGGGATTTCATGCGACCGGTTACCGCGGACTGGGCGGCGCATATTGGCGATCCGCTCGTGCGTGAAGATCTCTCGCGCTGCCTCGCCGCCGTCCCGGAGCAACGACTGGCATCCGTGGGTGAGTTGGCGGTACGGATCCGGACCTTGGTGGAGCGTCGCCAGCGAGAATCGGATCGCGAACGCCGGGCGTTTCTCAAGGGCGTACTCCGGACCGGCGTCGTGGCCGCCGTTGTCGTCGGAATCCTCGGGTGGCAGACCTACCGCGCCGACCAAGAGGCCCGGAGTCGGGCGCGGACAGCTGAAGACCTGGCAGTAGAAACGCAAAAGGCGAACAAAAATGAACGCACCGCCCATCAACGACTAGTAGGACTTCAAGTGGCGCTCGGCGAGGCGACTCGTTCCCGGGGAGACGTCCTGGGATCGGCGCTCTACCAGGCCGAGGCGCTTCGTCTTGTTAGTGAAGCGTCGCGCCTTCGTAACTCGGGAAACGGCGATGAGTATCTGCATCGAATGCGAGTGGCGACACAGTTGCAGCAGGCGCCCGCCCTAGTGCAGGCGTGGTGGTTTCCGGAGGAGGTTCACGTGGTGGTTTTCCGTCCGCGCACGGACCAAGTGCTCATTGCCCACCCGCGAGGCAAACTCGAATTGTTGGAGATGGGGAATGGGAAATCGGTCCAAACCTTTTCCCACGACAGTGAAGTGATGAGCGTCGTGTTTCTGGACGACGGGCGTACTCTGGTGACGACGGGCGAGGACCAATTCGTTCGCTGGTGGAACATCGAATCTGGCCAGGAGATCGGGCAATTCAGGCTTCGAGATGCGGGGCAGCACTTGGCCCTAAGTCCCGACGGGCGATTTTTGGCGGTAGTGGCCGGAGACCTGGACAGGGCGGCGATCCATTTGTTCCAAGGTGGATCCCGAACCCCTTTTGCGGCGGGGATTCCCGTGCCCCATTCGATTCAAGAGGTCGCTTTCAGCCCAGCTTCCGACGAATTGGCAGCGGCCTGCGGAGATGGAATTGCGCGGCGTTGGACCTTGCCGGAGTTGTCGCCTCTCCCTCCACTAGAGCATCCCGAAATCTCTGACGATCCAAACAGGCTGGTCCAGATTCAGTACAGCCCGGATGGGCGCAAGCTGCTGACCGCCAGCCAAGATCACAGCGCGGGTCTGTGGGATCGGGCCACCGGTGAGCGCCAAGGCTGGTTTTGGCACCTCACTTGGCTCACGAGCGCGTCCTTTAGTGAGGACAGCTCACGCATATTAACCACTTCGTTCGATGGAATGGCGTATGTCTGGAGCGCGGTCCCTAATCCGGCCACGTCGTCGCCCGTGCGACCAACGCCGACCGGAAGCCGTGGATTTTTGCACAAGTTGCCCCACGGCCACACGGTCTTGAACGGCGAATTTAGCGCAGACCAGAGCCGGATCGTCACGGCCTGCTTCGATCATGGTGCTTGGCTCTGGAATGGTGAGACGGGCGAATTGATCGCTCGCTTGAAGCACGCGGGCTACGTCCATCTCGTGCGCTTCCATCCGGACAGCCGGCGAGTACTTACTGCTTCGCGGGACGGTTCCGTGAAACTGTGGGATTTGGGGGGCATGGTCGGGGATCCACCCGTCCGCATCGAGAACGGACGAGGCCGCCCGGTCGTTCGAACGGCGGACGGCGGTCGTTTCTTGTCTACGCCGTCGGCAGGCACTCTTCAATTGTGGGATGCGGAAGAGTGGAAACCTTTGGGGCCGGCTTGGCAGACTCCAGGGACCGTGCGGGTCCTAACGCTGGACCCCACTGGGGAGCGAGTGCTTCTGGAAACGAGGAGCGGATTACGACTCCGGTCGGCCCGAGACGGCTCGCCCGGCGTTCCCGAAATCATTTCAGGTCCAATTGGGGAGGTGGAAGCAGCCTTTTTCTTGAACGATTCCGCTCAGCTCCTGGTGGTTTGCCGCGGCTTCGAGAGTGGATTCCATTGGTTTTCGTTGGACGGCTCCACCAACCAGCCGCCTCGGGAAGTCGAGCTGAGCGGCCGGGCGCAAGTCTTCCTGAGCGGTGATGGTCGAACAGTAATGAGCAGCGATGCGCGGCCAACCGACGGCAAAATGATCGTCCGCTTTCATGACGCACGCTCAGGAGAGGAGGTCCACCAACCCATCGAGTGTGGGGGAAGTGAAGTTCACGTGGCTCTGAACACGCCCGGAGAATTCGCGCTGATTTCCCCAAGTGACGGTTCCTTCAGCCCGATGTCCGCGATGCTCATGAATTTATCCAGTGGGGACCGCTGGGAGTTGCCCCACGATGATGGTGTGCTCATTGGCCGAATTAGCCCGAACAACAACCTGGTGGCGACGGCGAGTGAGGACGGCACCGCTCGGATCTGGAAATGTCCCAGTGGCCGCCTATTGCGGGTACTGAGTCATCAGCACCAAGTTCGGTCGCTTACCTTCCGGGCCGACGGCCTGTTGCTCGCGTCGGGGTCCCGCGACAACACTGCACGAGTTTGGGTTGCCGCCACAGGTGAGGCACTGACTCCGCCGTTTTTGCACCTGCACGTCGTGGGCGACCTTTGGTTTACCCCAGATGGTCAGCACCTGGTCACTGCTAGCCCCACTCGAACCTCGGCCGAGGCGGTTCGCTGGTCTCTGATGCCCCGAGAACTCCCTCCCGACGATTTGAAGAAGTTCACTGAACTTCTGAATTGTCAGATCGTCGAGACCCCCGGAGCAGCGATTCCGCTACCGGCCGAAGACGTCAAACGTCGCTGGGGCGAACTATTGGCTCAACATCCGGAGCTATTCCAGGTGACCGCCAACCAAATTGCGACCTGGCATATGACTGAGGCCCAAAAATGTTCGGAACTGCAACGTTGGTCGGCGGCGGTCGAACATTGGAATCAAGTGGAACTCCGGCGCGCTTTGACCCCCGAGGAACTTGAGGAGCGCCGACAGGCTCAAGAGCAGACTTCAGCGGCGTTAAGCTCGCATTGATGGCGCGTTGAACC
>DLVS01000828.1 GCA_003445095.1 Verrucomicrobiales bacterium | reverse complement strand
CAGCAGCGGCGAACTCACGGCGAACCCCAGCCGCGCTGGTTTGGTCGCGTCGTCCCGCCGCAACCCATCGCCGAAAGTCCGCCAACGCGGAGTGGACTCGGCGACGTCCTCGACCAACTGGGGTCGCACCTGGGTGGCATCTTCAGCGGCATAGAGATTTTCCCATTGCTCCATCTGCGGAATCGGCTCCTTCCAATCCTCCTTCCGGCTCTGCGCCCGTTCCAAAATGCGATCGACTTGCGCCCAATCTTGGGGCGTCGCGGCCGGGTTTCTCGCCACCACTTGAAGCGCCTGCACGCTGGCCAAATCCAAATAAAGTTCTTTCTCGATGTAATCTCGGTTCTGGTCGCCCTCGGCGGTCAGCGACCTAAAACGGCGCGATTCTGGGAGCGGATCGCGTGGGCCGGGTCTGCCCAGAGCGTAGCGGGCCGCCGCCTCCAAAGCGTCTTCTCCATCGGCGAATTGAGCCCGCTCCGCAGCGATCAAGGCCGTGCGACGTTCAATCGCTTTGACCACCTGAGCCCGCCTCAGGATCGCGTCCACTTCCTCCCATTCCCAAGACTTGACCGACTCCGCCCGGCATTTCTCGCGGATGTACACGTACTCCTCCGCGGACATGCCGAAGTAGGCTTCGAGCCGGTTCAACGCGACTTCCAAGTGGTCGAGCTCAACGATCGCGTAGTTTCCGATTTCAAAATGCATCACGCCGGCGCCGAAGATCGGGCGCCCCAGCGCAGTATTGACGAGTTCGTTGAACCGATGGGGCAGGTGCGCACGCAAATCGCCAAACACCGGAGTCTTCTGGGAATCCTTGCGTCGGGCGATCGTCCGGAGCAGGTCATAGACGCGGCGCCAGCCCGTTTGCCATTCCTCAACCACGAACTTCATCATCTGCTTGAACTGGTCGAGCGATTCGAACTGGAGGGTGGCGGTAACCAACGACTGGAGGTCGGTGAGTCCGGTGGCCGGATCCACTGGACGATCCGTGTCGTCCAGGTGGCGGTAGAGTGCGTAGAGGCTCTTGACCTCGGGATAACCGCGGAACGTCTCCTCGGTAATTTTCAACGCCACCAGGTGGTTCGTTTTGAAGTCCTCCGCGACCGCGAAGCGACCCACCGCGCCGGGTGCCCAACGGCGTGCGCCGGCCATAGCCAGGACCTGATTCAGCTCGGCCCATTTCTTCTGGATCTCCGGCCTCGAGATGTCGAGTTCGTGTCTGAGCTCCATCAAGGTTCGAAACGTCCCGACCGACATCGCCAGATCTCCGGTGATGAAATTGACGATCTGATCGAGTTCGCTGAGCAGATGTTCCGGCAGTCCCGGCCAGTCGACGTCAGGGTATCGCGGCAGGGTTCCACCGGGACCGGGCTCACCCAGGGCAAGCTTCATCAAGGCCACAAACCGGCGGTTGTCGCGAGAGAATCCGCGCCAGTTGGGTTCGTCCGGGGCGACGGAAAGCAGCTCCGGTTGTTGGCGGACCTCGGCCAAACCAATGAACCGCTTCTGCACAAACAAGCTCTTCACTTGAGCAACGCGCGTGCGGTTCGCGACCAAGTCCGAATCGGTTTGGTAGGTGAGATCCACCCCACGAGCATCGGAACCCGCTTTCAGCAACGTGCCCGCGGGGACTAAGAACTGATCCTGATCGTCCGCGAGCCCCACCAACACGTGAACCGAGTTGGGGGTGGCGGGCCGAGGTAACAGGCGCAGGACGTCGCGGTAGTGGAACTCCAGATGACGTTGGGTAAATTTGTTGAGCCGATCTTGGGATTCCCTCAGCAACTTCAGAAAGGTCAGCAACAACGCGAAGTGCGGGCGCCGGCAAAAATCAAACTCCGGACCGGCGCACGCTTCCGGCGACTCGCTGAAGACGACGGCCCGATCGAGGGCCGAAGCCAAGGCACGTTCTTCGTCCGCGGAGAGAGGCGCGCCCGGCACGGTGTTCAATCCGGGTGCCAAGAGGCCGAGCCAATTGCCGGCTTCGAGATTGCTCAGGTCGTAATAACGGAGTCGGCGCGCGCATTGGCCCGCCAACTCGAGCCAATCGCGCAAAGTTCGCTCATCCACCAGTGTCGAGGTCGGATCGAGCCACGCCGAAGCGCGCCCCACTTGGCTGGTGCCATCGCGGTACGAAAGACTTTCGTCGAGAGGCGAAGCGGGCATGTGAATCCAGTAAACCGCTCAGGTCCCCGTAAACTTGAGGTTGGTGGTGACGAACATTCCCTGCCCCGAGTACTGCGCCATCGAATCGGGAGTCGAGGCCGGTGGAGGCATCTGGGCCGGCGCGGTGACTTCGAACTTGGCCGTGAAGTTTCCGCCTTTGAGTAACACCGGCTTCTTTCCAGATTTGGTTTTCTTCGCCTTCTGGTTCCCCGCGAGCGAAGCAATCTTGAGTGTGCCGACCCCGGGGACGGAATAGGCGGGAGTTAGGTACGTGCAGCCCGGCACCATCACCTTCGTCTCGTCGCCGTCCACGCAGACCCTCTTGCCGTTTAGACTCGCGGGTCCGCTCGCGACCAAGGTGCCGGGCTGAACCGCCACCACCGCCGCCCCAAACGCCGGCAGGAACATCGCCTTATCACCGTCGATGAGAATGAAATCAGACATGGCTCACGTTCCCGGGTTGGCGGCGGCTTCGTTCAAATGAAAAGGATACACCATGTTGAAGCGCGAATTCGTGGCCAGGACGGTGTAGTCGAGCTGAATGAGTAAAAGGCCCGATCCGGGTTCGCTTTCTTCGATGTTCAACCGGTTCAGTTTGATGCGGGGCTCGTGAAACAAAATGGCGGCGCTGATCAGGTTGTAGAGTCGATTCTTGAGCGATTGATCCACTTCTTCGAACATGAAGCGGCTGAGATCGCACCCGAAATGATCCTGAAGCACTCGCTCGCCCGGGCGCGTGGCGAGGAGAATTTCGAGGCTCTGCCGGATGTCTTCCACACCATGAACCGTCAGCACGTCGGCGCCGCCCAACGAAAAGCTGGGTGGGAATGACCACCCCCGCCCGAGAAATGGAGGTTCGTTTTCCACGGTTCAGGAGCTTTGGAGTGCGGCGGGAAGCGACCGCGCCACGCCGCTTTTTCGCCGCGGCGCACCAGATGAAGAGTCAGCACCTCGGAATTCCTGTCGCGTCACCTGTAAAAAGCGGTGTCGCCGCTCCCGCCTACGCCTGGCTTCGGCGTGGCGATCCGCTCTGCCACCGCAATCCAAAACCTGGCGGACTTCGCCGAGCTTCGGGTACGGGTACGGTTCATGAGTAGCCTCCCATTCCAAGATCGGACGTGAATCGGGACCATGAA
>DLVS01000473.1 GCA_003445095.1 Verrucomicrobiales bacterium | reverse complement strand
CGTGAGCCAGGAATGATCCTCGACCGACTCATCTTCACGACCGATCCCACGCTGACCCCGGCCCAACTCGACGCGTTGCCGAATACGGGGACGCAGCCACCCGCCCCTGAAATCCGCACAGCGAGTGGGTCCGCGACGTTAGATCGACTTACCGTTACATTCACTCGTCCGCTCGACACCGCGAGCGTCACCGCTTCCAAATTCCAATTGACGGGTGGCGTCGGAGTTAACGCCGCGGAGGTGGATGCCAACGATGCCCGAATCGTCCGCCTCACCACCGCCGCCCAAACGGAAGGCGCCGCCTACACGCTGACTGTTAGTGGCGTCAGCGATACCAGCGGCACGCCCATCAAAGCGAACTCGACGATCAATTTCACTGCTTGGCGTCGCGTGAGCGGCTGGGTCACCAAGGAAATCTTTTTCGGAGTCACCGGGGCGACGGTGGACGACTTGAAGAATGCGGCCAATTTTCAGGCCGGATTACCGGACCGAGTCGAGTATGTGCGTGGATTCTCCCTCGATCGGGAGCCACTGGCCGACAATTACGGGGCCCGCCTGAGCGCCTACTTCCAACCGACGCAAACTGGGGACTACGAGTTCTTTGTCGCAAATGACGACGAGGCTGAAGTGCTACTAAGTAGCGATGCCAGCGAGGCGAATCTTACTTCGTTGGGTCTATTTCCACTCTCGCCGCGGGCTTTTTCTGACGTTCCCTCGGCGACCGCGGCTGGTCTCACCTCAGGTCAACGACGGCTGCTGGTCGGGTTGCTAAAGCAAAGCACGGCCGACGTGTACTTGAGCGTCGGCGCGCGCCGTGCCGGCGAGTCGGCCATTCCTCCGGTGCTCGGCGGCGATCGCATTTCGACCTGGGTCAACCCGGACCTCGGCAAGGTTTCGTTCACGCGGCAGCCCGCGGCTGCCACCGCCGCCGCCGGCCAACGCGCTCGCTTCGAGGTTAATGTCGAAGGCTCTGGCCAACCGATTTACTACCAATGGCAAGCCGACGGCGTGGACATCCTCAACGCCATCCGCCCCGTGTACGTGACACCAGTCCTGGCCAACACGGACAACGGGAGAAAATACCGCTGCAAAGTGAGCGCCGCCGGCGTGGATTCGTTGAGCGCTGAGGTGATCCTCAGCGTCAGCGGCAACGCCCCGTCACCACAAAAGCCCTTCATTGGCGTCAACTTTGTGGGCGGTGGCAATTCGCTGCCCGGTCCGCTACTGCCGCAGGACGTTACCGGTGCGGTACTGCAGGAGAATTGGAACAATCTCGAGGGGTTTGCCTTCGACGCCGTCGCGCTCACTGATGCTGCCGGAGCCGCGACCCCCGTTACCCTCTCGGCCACCTTTACCGAAACTTGGTACAGTGGTGCCATCACTAGCGGCGGTGCCGATGGGGTATTGATGCAAGGCATGGTCAGCGCCGGCACGCCGAGCGAACCCGTCACCCTGTCCATCGCGAATATCCCCACCGGCAAGTATCAACTGCTGGTTTACAGCCTGGGCTTCAACTTTACGCCGGCTTATGAGCAGGACTATGCGCTCACGGCCGGAAGCAGCCACCCGACGATTACGGGGCGGGCCGAGATTGGCTTGGACTGGGCCGCGAATCCGGCTTTTCGCCGCATGACCAGTACGAACCCGGACAATCGGGCGACGGGAAATTATGTTCAATTCGATGACGTCTCTCCGGCGGCCGACGGTTCGCTGACGTTGGCGGTGACGTGGGCCGGTACCGGCGGCAACACGCACCAGCCCGCCATCAATGCCATTCAATTGGTGAAAGTGGTCGAGATCACCGTCCCGCCAACTCTTAATCCTCCCACGATTCAGGAAAGCAACGTCGTACTGACGTGGACAGGCGGGAAGGCGCCCTTCTCGGTTGAACGTCGCGACACGTTGGATGGGCAGATATCGGTCGTGGCCACCACGAGCGAACACACGGCGACGGTCCCATTAGCCAGCGCGACCGGATACTTCCAAGTTCGCGGAAGCGACTAGGCACCCGCGGCCAGTCGGGGCCACTCACCGCGCGAAAACGTTGATTCTGGCTTCGTGGGCACCCGGATTGAATTGACCCGGGGGCCCAAAACCCGAACAACTCGGAACGAACGCGATGAGTTGCCTATTCCTTTGCCCTCCCGGCATCGAAGGATTCGATGGCGGGGCTGGAGCGCGTTACCAGGCGCGGCGCGAAGTCACCAGCTATTGGTATCCCACCTGGCTCGCGCAGGCCGCCGCCCTGGTGCCTGATTCCAAATTGCTCGATTGTGCCCCCCACGGCATCGATCTCTCCGCGTGCTTAGCCGAGGCGCGTCAGTATCCGCAGGTGATCATCAATACTTCCACCCCGTCGCTCGCCAATGATTGCCGCGTTGCCGAAGCGATCAAACAGCAGGCGCCTGAGACTCGGATCGGATTTGTGGGCGCGCATGCGGCCACGTTGCCGACCGAAACGCTCAACGCCTCGCGGACGATTGATTGGGTTGGGCACCGCGAGTTCGACTTCACCTGCCAGGAGGTGGCCCAAGGCAGCCCGCTCGAGACCATCCGCGGGCTTTCTTATCGGGCCCCCGATGGCAGAATCGTTCACAATCCAGCCCGCGAGCTCATCACCGACATGGATACGCTTCCGTGGGTGGCGGATGTGTATCGGCGCGACCTCGATATTCGCAAGTACGCCATTGGCTACCTGCACCATCCCTACCTGAGTCTCTACACCGGGCGCGGGTGCCCGGCTCAATGCACCTTTTGTTTGTGGCCGCAGACGATTGGGGGCCATCGCTATCGAGTGCGTTCGCCGGAGAATGTGGCCGCGGAAATGGCGTACCTGAAGGGGCTGTTTCCTGAAGTGCGTGAGTTCTTCTTCGATGACGACACGTTCACGGCCAATTTGCCGCGCGCACGCGCCATCGCCGAACGGTTGCGCCCGCTGGGCTTGACCTGGAGTTGTAACAGTCGTGCCAACGTCAACGAAGAGACCATTCGGTTCCTGCGAGACTGCGGGCTTAGGCTTTTCCTCGTGGGTTACGAAAGCGGCAATGATGACATTCTGCGGAATATCAAAAAAGGCGTGAGCACCGAGCAGATGCGCCAGTTTACCCGCGCCTGCCATCGCGCGAGGGTGACGATTCATGGCACGTTCATCTTGGGATTGCCGGTCGAAACGCCCGAGACCATCGAGCAAACGATCCGGTTCGCCCAAGAACTAGATGTGTTCAGCATTCAGGTGAGTCTGGCGGCTCCGTATCCGGGAACGGAGTTGTATGCGCAGGCTCTGGCCAACGGTTGGTTCGCGCGACCCGACATTGTTCAGCAGGGCGGCTTCCAAAATGCCGCCCTCCGCTATCCGGGCCTCGATCACGCAGAGATCTTTGAGGCGGTGGAACGGTTTTATCACCGTTGGTATTTTCGACCGAAGCCGATCTTGCGAATCGTGAAGACCATGCTCGCCGATCGTAACGTCTGTGTTCGGCGGCTGCGCGAAGGTTGGGAATTCTTCCGCAGCATGCGCCAACGAAGTTCGGCAACCGCCTAACCGCGACCCAGCAAGGAGCCCCAACGGTGACGTCCTCCGGAACCTGCCCGGCACTTCA
The DNA here is from genome assembly GCA_003445095.1 of Verrucomicrobiales bacterium. Taxonomy (GTDB): domain Bacteria; phylum Verrucomicrobiota; class Verrucomicrobiia; order Limisphaerales; family UBA9464; genus UBA9464. The sequence goes on along the minus strand of DLVS01000473.1, from coordinate 2,100 downwards.
AAGCCAACGTTATAAGTCAGCTCCGGGCGTTTCGCACCTTGATTGGATCCCGCTAATCCAAGTGATTGCGCCACTTCGGGCCAGGGAAACCACAAGCTTTCCTTTGGTAACGATGGAGGAATGGCTGGACCGGGGCATTGACGACTTGCCCTACCTATGAACAATCGCCCCGCGCTCCCGGGCAGGGAATCCGTCTACTGGGCCTGTCCGGGGGCTGAACTGTCTAGTGCCCATTCTTCCTACCCATGCACACGGCATCTGGGGCGCTGTCCCAGCGGTGAAGCCTGGCTATTTCGATAGCTTGAATGCCGCGCGGGCGTCGCACGCCTGCGCTCGTCGTGCTGGGAGAGTTTCCGGTTTCCTTGTTCCATGGCCTTCAATTCCCAATCCCTTCTCATTAATCCCGCCGCGGAGGCAGATCGTATCGGCGACGCCATTCGTCGCTATCTCACCGATGATCTCCGCCGTCGCGGTCTGGTCGTCGGGCTTTCCGGCGGCATCGACAGCTCGGTGACCGCCGCTTTGGCGGTCCGTGCCTTGGGCAAAAACCGCGTGTTCGGCGTCCTGATGCCGGAACGGGAATCCAGCCCAGATACCCTCCAACTCAGCTCGTTAATCGCTGATTTTCTGGGTGTCGAACGGGCGGAGGAAGACATCACGACGCTGTTGGAGGCCGCCCGGTTCTACCAGCGGTACGAGGAAGCCGTACGCACCGTGATTCCAGGGTTCTCCTCAAAGTGGAAATCCAAACTGGTCACGTCCGGTGTGCGCGACAAAGCCGGCTTCACGTTCTTCACACTCGTAGCGCAGTCGCCCGATGGCGCGATCCTGCGGGAACGCCTGCCGCTCAAGGCTTATCTCGAAATCGTGGCCGCCACGAACTTCAAGCAGCGGACGCGCAAGATGATCGAATACTATCACGCGGACCGACTGAACTTTGCCGTCGCGGGAACACCCAATCGCTTGGAATACGACCAAGGATTTTTCGTAAAGAACGGAGATGGGTCGGCCGACATCAAACCCATTGCCCATCTCTTCAAGTGCCAAGTGTATCAATTGGCCGATTACTTGGAGCTGCCCGAAACGATTCGCCGCCGTCCGCCGACCACGGACACTTATTCCCTGCCCCAGGGGCAAGATGAGTTCTATTTTTCAGTGCCCGTGGCGCAATTGGATTTCTGCCTCTACGGCAAGAACCATGGCATCGACGCCGAGTCCGTAGGCCGCGTCGCCGGGTTGAGCTCGGACATCGTCCAGGCCGTCTGGAAAGACATCGATCGGAAGCGGGCAACGACACGGCCGCTGCACTTGCCGCCGTTACTCGTGGAACCCGTATCCGAAATTCTCTCGCATCCTTGAATCGAATTCGCCTGACCTACTTCGTTATGAATGACCTCAAGACTCAAATTCGCCAGTTCGTTGTCTCCAACTTCCTTTTCGGCAAGGACAACGGACTGACAGACGAAACCTCGTTTCTCGAACAAGGAATTCTGGATTCCACCGGCGTCATGGAACTGGTCGCCCATCTCGAAGAGACCTTCCGCATTAAGATCGCCGATCACGAACTCGTTCCGGAGAACCTCGATTCCATCAACGCCGTGGCAGTATTTTTGGAACGGAAGCGGGCGAGTGCGCCGGCCGCGTGACTTCCGATGAACCGGGGACCCTTTGGATTGCGCCAACAAGCGCAGCGCGTCGGCGCTTTCGGTCGGCCGGATGGGCTCAGTGAAAACCGGCGCTCGAATCTGCTCTCTACGCGCTGCGGCAAAGCGGTGTCGCCGCTCACGCTCCGCCACCGCACTCCAAAGCCGCTCCGCAGTTCATGGCCTCGATTCACATCCGGATGTTGGAGGTTCAGCCTCTCCACGAGCCGTAGGAGACGAGGTCACGAGACTCGGACTTCCATTCTGCCAACTCGAAATTCCGCGCCGGGGATGGAGGTGGTGCCTCCTCACGTCGGCGCCCGCTCCCTCCGTTTGATTCCCGAACTATGACTTCGCTGGTCCAACATTTCCTCGAACAGAGCGCGGCCCAACTCCCGGATAAGACGGCGTTGGTCTGTGATGGACGACGCCTCACCTATCGAGAGATCGAAGGGAT
>DLVS01000836.1 GCA_003445095.1 Verrucomicrobiales bacterium | reverse complement strand
CTCAGACACTTCTGCGTGCCGCTGTAGATCGCATCAATCCCCCAGTCATCCACGCGAAGGGTGTGCCCGCCGAGGCTCGTGACGGCATCCACGATGAACAGAGCGCCCTTCCCGTGAACGAGTTCGGACACGCCTTCCAACGGTTGGTGTGCGCCAGTGCTTGTTTCGGCGTGGACCAGACCCACAACTTTGACCTTGGGATGCTGATCGAGGGCAGCAGCAATTTGATCCTGCGAAATGATGTCGCCCCACGGAGCCTCAAGCGCGTGGACCGTCGCCCCGCATCGTTCCATTACATCCTTCATGCGTCCGCCAAAGACGCCGTTGACGCCGACGATCACTTCATCTCCGGGTTCGAGCAGGTTCACCGCGAGGCATTCCATGCCCGCCATCCCGGTGCCGCTCACGGGAAAAGTCAGGAGGTTGCGCGTCTGGAATACTTGCCGAAGCATTTCGCAAGTCTCATCCATGATAGCCAGGTACTGCGGGTCCAGATGGCCCAAAGTGGGCGCGCCCAAAGCTCGAAGGACCCGAGCAGGTACTGGGCTGGGGCCAGGTCCCAAGACGATTCGTTCCGCGGGAAACTGCGTGTTGATCATGGAGGCAGATATCAAGACTGGTAGTGTATCAATCGTGGCGAATGAATCGGGTTCGTATCTGCCGCGGCAGGGTTCCGGCAAGGAAATTGGCGCCAACAAGCGAACCAGGTTCAGCGCACAGGCTGATCATCTTTTGAACCATTCCACCACTAAAATACCAATCGGTGTCCCGATCACATAGCCCCAAATCCCGGCGAGGATTCCCGGCAACACCAACTTCGGCCACCCGGCGCTCACCGCCATCGCGGCGGCACTGGGCGCACCTCCCAGCGTGGCATTCACGGCCAGAAGCAGTTCTTCGAGTTGGAGCCGCAGCAGTTTCCCGACGACCAACGTAAAGCCTAGGTTCACCACCGCGATGATGCCGCAGAAGAGGAAATAAATGGGTGCGTGTGTCACCACGCTGACTAAATCGGCCGGCAAGCCGAGAGTGAACAGAAACACCGAGAGCAGATAGGTGCCGAATTCATCCGTGCCATTCACCTGAGCCAGCGGTCGCGCCAAAACTGTGGCCAGAACCAGGGTGACGCCGGTGAGGAGCACAAACTTGTTCGTGCAGACCGTCACGAGCATCTGAGCTCCGACGCCGGCTTGAGACAGGTCTCCTAAGGCAACTTTCGCGACGCGGCCGATGGCGGCGGCCAGGCCCACCACCACAAATGCGAAGGCGAACGACTTGGCGATGTCCATCAGCGAAATTCCTTTTCGTTGCCAATGTCCGGCGACGAGTTGGTCAGCCGCCGCACTATCCGAAGCCACGGAATGCGGATGCGGATAACGCGCTCGGAACCACGGACTGGCGGCCAACGCCAGCAACGCCACAAACATCCCCGCCATCACAAAGTTGTCGGCCACGATGAGGGGATTCGACACTTCGGCGCGGACGTTGTAGCTCGCCTTCACGGCCAAGAAGTTCACGCCACCGCCGATATAGCTGGCAGCCATCATTCCCGCCGCGTGCTCGGTATCTGGGGAACCGAGTCGCCCCCGCAACAGCCACACCGCCAGAGCGGTGCCCAGCAAAGTGCCGACGGCCGCCAAGTGGAAAACCAGGAGCATTCGCCCGCCGGAACGGAAGATCTCGCGGACGTTGGCACGGAACAGCAGTAACGGAATCGCCAGCGGAACTAACCAGTCGCCCACGAACTCGTAAGCCGGCGATTCGGTGGGGACGATCCGGGTGTTCGCCAAAATCATCGCGATGATCAGCGCCAGGACAGGACTGCTGAGTCGAGCGGCCCAGCGATAGGTGTGCTCAAGCCAGATCGCGGTCGCCGTGCCCGCGGCAATGATGGCCCAAAGGCTGGTATGATCAGTGGCAGGAATGAGCGACGTCATGATTCTTCGTAGCCGCCGACGGCAGAAGGCGCCGACCAACGCAGCGCGGATGCAGGAGTTTGTGGGTCTTGACGCGTCGTTGTGAAAAGATGGGTGCGCGTCCTCCCGTCCGCGACTACCGGGTTCATGGTCATGATTCCAATAAGCGGACGCCGTTGCCGTTTTCCTCGGGATAGATGGCGCGTCCCTTGTCCAGCCGGACACCGGTCGCAATGTCGCGCGCAATCAGCACCGCGCCGTCCATATCTACGTCGTCGAGCAAAGGCAGGAGTTGGCCGATCGCACTGATGCCGACTGTACTCTCATTCATGCACCCCACCATCGCGCGCAACCCCAGCTCGCGCGCACGAGCGATCATGCGCCGAGCGGGTGTCAGACCGCCGGCTTTCGTGAGCTTGATATTGATGCCGTGAAAATGACCGGCGCAGCGCGGCACATCTTCCTCGGTGAGGCAGCTTTCATCCGCGATCACAGGTAACGCGGACTCGTGAAACACTCGCTGCATTCCTTCCCAGTCGTCGGCCTTCAATGGCTGCTCGATGAACTCGACGCCTAGCCTTCTCAATTCCGGGGCGAAAGAAAGCGTTTGGTCGGCCGTCCACGCCGTGTTGGCATCAATTCGAAACGTCGCGTCGGTGTGGCGTCGCAGCGCGCGCACAATCCCCAAGTCATCCTCGGTGCCGAGCTTGATCTTATAGATCGGCCAACCAGCGAACTCTTGCATCTTCGCCACCATGACCTCGATGCGATCAATCCCGATTGTGTAGTTACTGAGCGGCAGGTTCCGCAATTCCAGTCCCCACAGCTTCCACACGGGAGCGCCGCGAAGCTTGCCCCAGAGGTCATGCGCAGCCTCATCCAGGGCGCACAGGGCAAAACGATTGTGACCAAGCACAGGCTCAAGGCGGTCCCACAGACGGGCAGGCTCATCGAGGGTCTCTCGCTCGATTACCGCACGCGCCTCCTCCAACGCAGCCCGCATCGACTCAGCGGTGAACGCGGCATAGGCATGAGAGGAAGCGCCCTCGCCGTAACCGCATTGGCCGTCCTGACGTAGCTCCACCAGTAGATTGTGCTGCACCGTGGTGGTGCCTTGCGAGATGGTGAAGGCGTGGCGCATCGGTAGATGCAGGTCGCGGAGGATCAGTTCCATGGTGATTGAGGAAAGGTGACTCCTTGGGAACTCGTGACGTCTCGTTCAGGGCAAGGCTCGGAAGGGTTCACAGAATGGTGCGAAGTTCGGAGAGGAGGTGATCGATCTGGGCCGAGCTATGATTCGCGAAAACAGCGAACCGCAAGACTCCTTCGGCAGGAAGCCCGCTGTACGTATCGACGTACGGGACCATAATGCCGCGCTCCTTGAGGCGCTCGTGAACGCGCCGCATATTGCCGGCATCACCCGCAACCACCCCGATGTGCGCCGACGCTCCCGCCGGAACGGTGAGCCCCAGGCTCGTCAACCCGGCGCGAAGTCGAAGTGCGTTCCGACGTAGACTCGCTCGGAGTTCGGGTTGTTGCCCCACCAAGGCCAGGGCTCGAGCCGTTGCTCCGGCGGCGGAGGAGGCAGGAGCACTCGCGCCATCGAAATAATGTGACGCTCGGCGGGTTTGGTTCACCCAGCCGCGAGTTCCGGGAATAATGCCACCAAAGCCGCCCAGCGCTTTGGCCAGGGTGCCACCCACGTACAGGCTCGTACCCGCACCGGCGACCGGGTGGTTGACGCGCGACCAAAGTCCGAGTTCATCGAACAAACCACGGCCGTCAGGTCCCAAGACGCCGAAACCGTGGGCGTCATCCAGCAGCAGGCGAGCATCGTGGGTTTCCTTGAGGACCTTCAAATAATCCTCCACGGGTGCCAACACTCCAGTCGAAGGCCCTATGGCATCGGCGAGCACGAGAAGACTTCGGTGGCCGCGCGCCTTTCGGGCGAGATCCTCGGGATCAAGGTGGTGGAAGGTTGTCACTGCTGGTCCCGCCAGACGCGCTGCCTCGATCACGCAGTAATGCGCTGCCTCGTCCACCAACACGGCGTCAACACCCACCGATAAGGCCGAGACCAGGATGTGATTGGCGACATAGCCGGTACTGAAATAGAAGGCATCGTCAGTGCCGAAATATTTGGCCGCCTCTTGTTCCACCGCCAGGACGGGAGGATTCGTTCCGAAACGCGCCCGCGACGTGGCCGAATGCACGCCGTAGTGCCGCATCGCTTCACAGCCCGCTTCGATCACGTCGGGGTGCGCCGCCAAGCCGAGGTAACTCGTGCCGGCGAAATAGAGATAACGGACGCCATCAATGACGGTCTCAGGCCCGGGAGCACTTTGCATCAGCGAGACGGATGGCACGCGGCGCCAAGCCTTTGCCAAATTGCCCCGCCTGGCAATGGCCGTAGATCGCGAACAGGCCGCGGCGGTAGGGCTGCGTTTCACCGCGGCCCCATTCAAGTCCCTCGCGCTGCATGAGACGCACACGGACAACTCTGGATGGGCTGCGCGGTGGCGGTGCTTTGTCCCAAGGTTGCCGATCGGCACGACGGAGCGCGAAAAACTCGTTCCTCATATCCGAGGGTCGACGCATTCATTGGGCTCCGGCGGAGGCAACGCACTCAAGACACCGCAATGCCGTCGCCAGCGAGATCTCCATACCGGCAAAACGGCGCGTTCTTGCGGGCAGGTGACCCCGAAGTCAAAACACCAGCGCTATGGTCGCGCGGAACCGAACTCGCTCCCGCGCCTCTCTCCGGGCTTGTTCAACTACCGGTGTAGTTGCTGGCTCCGCTCTGCTTCCCCGCAATACACCCTTTCTTGTTCGGCGAAGCACCTCCAGACAGGCACCGCGTTGTACGACGTCACCATGCGCTG
>DLVS01000709.1:9008-9448 GCA_003445095.1 Verrucomicrobiales bacterium | reverse complement strand
GCTTCCGCGGGGAACGCAGGCAGGTGGCGGAATCCAGAACCGTCATCCGCTATTAGGCCAGCTTCGCCCAGCGTCACTACCACCGTGGTGGGAAACTGTTCGCGTAAGCGCGAGAGGCAGCTACGCCGGTCAGACTCCTTACCCAACTCGCCGAGTCCAGTGGCTTGTCGCGCGAATCGTTCGGAGGCGACGAGATAGTTCACTTTTCCTGCCAGGCTCGCCGTGCCTTCGCGCCAGGAACCCGCATCCAAAATAGATATCGAGTTTGGGATCGCCAGTAGCCCGGCAAGCGAAGCCTCGGGCTCGTGTCCGTCGAACAACAACACCTTGGGTGTGAGATTCGCCAAGGCCGAGACGCCAAGTTGCAAAAAGCGCCCACCGGCCTTTCGATTGATAATCGTGCGGCTGCCAGTTTGCCGATTGACGAGGATCACCGAGAA